>JAGQYH010000386.1 GCA_020436175.1 Bacteroidota bacterium | reverse complement strand
CAAAGTACTAATCTAGGCCAATCTTCTTTTTGAACTTTTTCCTGAATAAAATAAGAATGAATTAAGTAAAAGAACAAAGCACCAACGGCTACTCTTAACAAAATGAACGCATGAGGTGTGATGTATTGAGGCATCGCAATTTTGGCAATCGTAAAATTACCGGCATAAACCAAATTAACAGCAAAAAGAAGTAAGTGCGGTTTGTATTTTTCTTGCATGCTCAACGTTCTAAGAACGAAGATAGATAAAGGATTTATTTACCATTTGAAAAATTTGGTGTTGAATAAATCTAGTCTTTTGATTCTGAAGAATTTATTTCAATTTAGTTTTTTCCTATAAAAGTTTTTTAACCACGGATTTTTGGGTTTTGAGAAGATTACGTTCTTTTGAAACAACTATCATTGTAAAGTCTCAAGTCAAAAGTCTTAAGAATTAAGCCTAAAGTAAAATTTGCTTCGCAAAAATTTGCATTACTTGATTATTGAAAATTGCCTATTGAACATTTTGAAGTTGTTTTCCTTAAAGCTATAGATAACAATCACTTTGAAACATTATTACCCAAACACTATTAATAGCAATTCTATTTTAAAAGACCATTTTTTAAATGCGGAAACTTAAAAGTCTTTACTGAAGGAAATGTGCCAAATCGGATCAGGCTTAACGTCCGAACCGTCTTTTCCCCAACCAACATCTACTCTTAAGAAATAACCTAAAATAGAGGTTCTAAACCCCGTGCCCATACCAAAAACAGTAGGTCTTCTATAAAAGTTAACCTCTACTTCTAAAGGTGGTTGGCCAATTGTTGTAACGTCAAATGCGTTTTCATCATCCCAAGGAGCAATGCCTTTGTAAGCTAAGCCGGCATCAAAAAATCCGATGATCTGAAAATCACGTATAAAAGAAAGTTTAATAGGACGTTTGATAAAAGCTGAAAATATGGGGACTCTTAATTCACTGTTCCATAAGGCAAAGCTATTACCATTTCTAATATTTTGTGCAAAGCCCCTCATATTGACCGCTCCCGCTTGAAAGCCATAATTTTGAGTGTAGTCAATCGGTGTTCTACTGTCGAATTTAGGGTTGAGTTGACCCTCAATGCCACCCAAATAATAGAATACCTTTTGAGGACCATAAGAACTGGCATACGCTACTCTATTCGCCCAAATAATAGTCTTATACAATTTTTGGTAATGTCGAACATCAAAGCCGGTTACGAAGATATTTTCTTTGGTTGACCAGTTTCTATGAAATTCGGTGAATACTTTAAATCGCAATCCTGTTCTAATATTGGTAGCTAGAGATTTAGTGTTGTCATGTACGAATTCACCCTTTAACAGTGACCAATTTTCGGTGTATGTAGGGAAAGCCAGACCAACAGTATCCAAAGATTGCAAAATAACTTTCTCATTTCTGTATCCGGCATGTACCTTAACACTTCTGATGATATCAATTGGGAAACTTACACTGGCTTCGGCATAATGCGTTTTCAATTTTCCAGATAAGCCCAGTAATGGATTAACGAAAATAAATCCGCTGGGATTGGCCACTAAGTTAGGCAGGTCAATGCCTTGAGGCAAAGGGGATTGTCCCGGAATATTGGTAGGTACACCACTGAATAAACCATCGGGATAGGCAAAAATCTGCTTATCGGTTTTTCTATAAAACAATAAACGCCAATCGAATCGCCTTTTTAGATTATTGTAAGCTGTATATAGTTCTGTTCCGTCAAAATCAGTAGGGATCTTAAATCCGGCAACCAATCTATGGTCTTCCATGATATCGGTAATGCCGTAATTGATAAAACCCGTTAAATTGTTAATGCCCGAAGCATTGGATACTGCACCGACACCGCCTCCATTGCCACTATTGGCCGATCCAAAATCAAAGGAAGAATTGTTCCCAAATCTTTCATAACCGGTAATATTCGTGGAGTTATCCAATTGAGTAACAATAAAGTCGGAAGTGAATTTGGCGCGATAAGGAATTACCTGAGAGGAGATGAACTTTACATCATTAGAAATCGTCTTGATCAAGCTGTTACCTTTAACAATGGTGGTAGTGGCAGGAGCTTCTTTCTTTTTGGGTTGAAGAAAAATATCAAATTCGCTTTGAAAGGTATAATCGAAATTACCTTCATAAATAGTGTCAACACCTTTTTC
>JAGQYH010000385.1 GCA_020436175.1 Bacteroidota bacterium | reverse complement strand
AACATTAAACCAGGATTGGATCGATTCATCGTTTTGATTGGCGTGCCATCTAAGTTGTAAAACGTAGCAGGTAATCCCAGTTCGTGTCTCAAGGCTTCCATATCTTCCAGAAATGATCCTGTTAATCCAATTACGGTATAACCTTTTTGCTCTGCCTCTTTAGCCAAGGCGGTAATGCGCTCAAAACCTTTTATACTGGCTCTATCAATATTAAAAGATGTAATTACAAACAGCTTTTCTGTTGTCAAAATATCATCCGTAACTTCATTCCCATCAATATCCGTTATCAGAAAATCCTTGCATTTAGGTTCGTCCCCTTTTTGGATGACTTTATCTTTCCTTTCCACAAAATCCCATTGACTAAAATCTTCCGGCCATTCACCAACAAATTCTTTTACTTCGCCGGTACTTTTATTTTTATAGACATAGGTAATTTCAATAATGGATTGTTTGGCGTCCGGTCCTAATGTCATACAATCCGGAATATTGGTGCCAATTTTATAGGCTCTGAAGTCCTTAACCGGCAAATTATTGTAATTGTAAAATGTAAACCAAACGGCGGCAACGGTTACTAACCCAACAATAGCAGTTCCTAAATTCCCTTTCGCCAATTCAGCCATTTTCTTCCTACTAAAGAAAACGATAAAGATCAATACCGTTAACAAGATATCTTTCATGAAAGATTGATAAGGTGTTAACTTCATAAAATCGCCAAAACAACCGCAATCGGTCACTTTTTGGGTAACGTGACTGAATCCTGTTAAAAAGGTAAAAAATAGAATTATGGCAATTAATAAACCCAAGGTTGACTTAATGAATTTACCCAATAATAAAGCCACACCGAGGTATATCTCCAAAACGATCATAAAAATGGATACTCCGAGTGCATGATGAGCAAACCAATGCCACATTCCTTTCAAAAATGGAGTGTATTCAATAAATACTTCAAAATACTCCTCCATTTTAATAGCTGTTCCTACGGGATCGATAGCTTTAATGACACCACTAAAAATGAACAAGCCTCCAACAAAGAATTGAATCCAATTTACAATCAGGTTTTTCGACTTTCTGGTGGCCATGGCACCGATTAAAATCACCAAAGCCACAATGCCGATATAGATAAAAAGTTTAGTTAATGTCATGGTATATATTTTCTTTTACGAAAGTAAATAGTATTGAATGAATGTGAATGATTTTAACGCTATTTTACATTAAAAGGTTGATCGATTAGGACTTTTCTGATCGATTTTCTTCAATTTTTATCATGGCAAAAATCGCATAGTTAACGATATCCGAATAGTGTCCGTCAATGCCTTCAGAGATCAATGTTTTACCATCATTCTCCTCAATTTGTTTTACGCGATGTAATTTTGTCAAGATCATATCCGTATAAGAACTGATCCTCATATCCCGCCAAGCTTCACCATAATCGTGATTTTTTGCGATCATCAGATCAGTGATTATTTTTCTTTGTTCGTCATAATATTTGGCCGCTTGTACTTCGCTCAATTCAGTAGGTTCATTTTTATCAATAGAAAGTTGGATCAATCCCATTACACCATAATTGACACAAGCCATAAACTCCGATTCAACACTGTCTCCTATCTTTTGTTGACCTTTTTCATCAATGGTTCTTATTCGTTTTGCCTTAATGTATAATTGATCGGTAATGGATTTAATCCTGAAAACTCTCCAAGACGTTCCATAGTCTTTTGTTTTTTTGAGAAAAACCGTTCTGCATTTATCAAATGCAGTATTATATTGTTTTAATGTCCTTTCCAAATCTTTGATTTAAGTGGTAAAGATATTAGCTTCGATAAATTATAATCAATTTTAATCAACAATTTGAGTTTTTTCAACAAAAATATCACCCTCAATTGCAACGGTAAATTGGTGACTTTAGAGTCTCCAAAAGTAATGGGCATACTCAATGTAACACCTGACTCCTTCTACGATGGCGGTAAATTCAATCAAGAGCAGACTTACTTAACTCAAGTAGAGAAAATGATTGAAGAAGGAGCTGATTTTTTAGATATTGGAGGAATGTCTTCACGGCCGGGAGCAGAAATTATCAGTATTGAAGAAGAATTGAATCGCGTGATAACACCCATTCAAAAAATCCTAAAAGCATTCCCCGACGCCATCATTTCAATCGATACC
>JAGQYH010000384.1 GCA_020436175.1 Bacteroidota bacterium | reverse complement strand
CAAGGAGATATCTCAAATGACGCATTTAAAATCCAAGATCACTGCAGAGAGAAATGAATTATTGAAAAAAATTGAGGAAGCTAAGCTCCTATCAATATTCTATAAGCCTCAAAAATAGCCACTCGTTTTTTTGAATCAACTAATGATCTTTTGCTTGAGGTTTCTTAATGTCCTTTGTTTACTGTCTTTCCAAATCTTGAAATAAGGCGTTAACGTCCCCCCGAACTGCCGATAGAAAGATTCAATGGAAGGGATCATAGATCCTTCAAAATCAAAAATTTGCAAACCTTTCTGTTTCGACCAATGGATGCCTTTAAGGATTAAAGCTTCATTGACACCGTTTTCTGCCGATTCTTCTACGCCGTTCAAAATCAGATAAGCGGTTCTGTGATCGTAAAACATGCCCAAAACGGCCTGTAGTTGTTTTTGTCCGTCGTAAGCGCCCATTAATTGAAAAGCATGATGTCGGTTAAGTGCTTGAATTAAATTTTTTAATCGACTTTTGGATATTGGTAAATCAAGGCCCTGCCTTTTATAAGTAGTTTCCAAAACCGGCATCGCCGTTGAAAAATCAGTCACCTCCTGAAAATCTAAAGATGAGGCCTTCACGATCTTGTTTCGTAATCGGCCATTGAGATTTGAAATGACTTCGCCTTCATCTAAATCTGCCAAAGGCATGATGTAAGTATATCGTGTTGTTTGCTTAAAGCCTGCTCTTTCAAATGGCATCCAATTCAAATAATTCGGATGGAAGGTATATTCAAAGCTATTCAACTGATTGATATGCTCCAACAATGCAATCTGAACCTCCCGCTGCCTGCTTTCCACTGTATAAGCATTGCCTTCAAACGGAAAAAAATAAATACCCAAATATTTACATAAAACAGGATTGATGTAATAGCCCCATTTGTCTTTTGTTAAAACGATGCCGCCTTTGATCACCTCCTTTTTGGAGCACACCACAATCTCGAATGAAATATCTAACGCTTTTAAGTACCAAGTTTTGGCAAACAGACTGCATTGAGGAGAAGCATCTACAAAATCGTTCCATTGATCAAAAGCTTCCTCATGTAAGGTAGTTACTGTCATAAACTGATAAATATGGTCTGATTTTGTAAATCAAAGGTGAATTTACTGCAATTTGTGGATTTCTGCGGCAAGTGTCCTATTGTTTATTTTCATACTTTTATCCCTCGAACATAATCGTATGGCGAAGTACAAAAAAAACAAGCCCCCAAAAAAGGTTGAAAAGAAAACAATAAAGCGTTTATTAGAGCAGAATGATGTTCCATTTTTTGAACGACTCAATCAGTTTCTCTCCAAAAGATCCATCGTTTTTATAGCCATCAGTGTCCTTTTGTGTTTATTGGTTTCTTTATTATTGTTTGATTTGAAGGTTTCCATCGGCGGCGATGACTCCTCTTACATCAGCCGGGCGTATAACTTTATCCATAAAGGACAGTTTCCTACTTTTCAAGGGCCGATCTATCCCATTTTGCTGAGCATTCCTATTGCTTTGTTTGGTATCAAGATCACTTTATTGAAACTATTATCATTGGTCTTTATTCTGATCCACCTTATTTTGTTTAATAAGGCTTTGGAAAAGATCGTGCCACCCATTGTACGGATCATCACCATTTTCCTCATTGCCATCAACGGCTATATTGCTTTTTTTGCCAGTTCCACTTACAATGAAGCTTTCTTCTTAATGTTGCAAAGCATCTTTTTTCTCTTTTTCGTAAATCATTTCGTGGTGGCCGAAGATCACGATCAAGATAATATCGCAATAGGATCGATGGTAATGTTGGGTTTTATCATGTTCATCATGGCACAAACCAGGTTTATCAGCATTGGTGCCGTTGCGGCTGTTATGATCTATTTTCTGATTTACAAACAATGGAAAAGAGCGGGTTTATCTGTAGGGATCTTTGCTGTTTTTTATGTTGGATTTTCTTTGATCACCAAATTCGTGATCAAAGCCAAAGGTGCAGGAATGTCTAGCCAAATGGAAACTCTTTTGCTCAAACACCCTTATAAGCCGGAAGAAGGCACAGAAGATGTTATGGGGTTTTTCATGCGCATCGTCGATAACTCTAATTTATATTTAGGTAGAACATTCCTGGTAGAGTCAGGATTTCGACCAATTACCGGAGCCACTTTAAATGGCAGTTTAACGCTATTGGTATA
>JAGQYH010000383.1 GCA_020436175.1 Bacteroidota bacterium | reverse complement strand
ACCTCGGTATTGAAATGTTCGGTTTCAATGGTTTCAAACACTCTGGGGGCTCTATAGGCTACATCTTTATAATCACTGAAATCTACATATTCTACCTCAGGATTGAAGCCAACCGTATTGAAAACCTTTCTGGTAATTGAATTGAAAAAAGTTTCTGCGATATAAATATCTTGTCTGTTTGAAATCAGCTTGGAGTAGTGCAATCTGAATAGCTTCCAGAGTTCAACATCATTTCGTTTGTCTTTCAAAAGCGATTTAATCTCTTTCAAGGTGTTGGCCACAACAATGGCATAAAGATTATAACGCTCTTGTGCATCTTTGAACAATTCTTTAAAAGTACAATTTTCAAAGTGTGTCTTACCTCGTTTAGTTATTTCTAAGTATTTGGTAATTAAATATTTATAGTTTTTGTAAATCTTTAGACTAACTTCTTCTACCAGGTTTTCATTCATCTGTAGTACTTTTATCAATCAATTTTATCTAAAACATGAATATAGAAGATATTAGGGAATACTGTTTGACAAAAAGGGCGGTTTCGGAAGATTTTCCTTTTGACGAAGAGACTTTGACATTTAAGGTTTTAGGTAAAATATTTTTGATCACCTCATTAGATTCCATTGAATTATCGATCAATTTGAAATGCGATCCTGATAAAGCTATTGACTTAAGAGAAAACCATGCCTGTGTAAAACCGGGCTATCACATGAACAAAAAGCATTGGAACACGGTTGATATTAATGGAGAATTGTCGGATCGACTTATCTATGAGTTAATTGATCATTCATACGACTTAGTGGTGAAAGGTTTACCCAAAAGTAAACAAGCAGAACTGTAAATATTGCTATCTTGTGACCATAAACACGAATTATGTTAGACAAAAAAATAGAAGAGATTCTCAACAAACAAATTGCTATTGAAGGGCAAGCATCATATAAATATTTAGCATTGGCCAGTTGGTGCGATAACAAAGGTTTTGCAGGAGCGGCCAAATTTTTGTTTGAGCATTCTGATGAAGAGCGAATGCACATGATGAAACTCTTGAATTACGTTATTGATAAAGGCGGTAAAGTGGTGGTGCCGGCAGTAGAACAACCACGATCTGATTTCAAGAATATTAAAGAGGTATTTGAATATGCTTATGATGGTGAACAACAAGTAACTGCGGCGATCAATGAAATAGTGTCATTGAGTTTGAAGTTAAATGATCACACAACCAATAATTTTATTCAATGGTATGTAAATGAGCAGTTAGAAGAAGAAAATTTATATCGCCAGATCTTAGACAGAATTGAATTGATTGGGGAAGGCGGCAATGCGCTGTACCTTATTGATCTTGAAATAGATAAATTGAGTAAAGGTGCCGGAGGGATGGCTGTTATTCCCGAATAAGTTACAACTGCTTCTTGTATCTTTATGATAAAAAATTCTGAAGTATAAGTTTATCATATTATGTGCCTTGTTCATTACTGTAGCAAAGTCAGTAAGTGCTATGGAAGATGTTCCGGTAAACATTAATGATGATTTTAATGTTGCATCTCTGAAAGACCATTTTACTTATACTCTTGATAGCAATGATGAGTTTGAACTGTTATCTAAAAGAAATCTTTCCTTAGGTATTCTCAATAAAAAGATAACGTTGAGAGGAAGCTTGTTCAGCCAGGCATCTTCAACAAAAACCATTTTACTCGAACTGTATAATCCAACCATTGATGAAGGGCGAGTAGTAGTTTCAAGAAATGATCAACTATCCGATACTATTGTTTTCGGCGACAAATTTAAGTTTGATCAAAGAGTGTACGACCATCGCAATTTTATTTTCCCAATTGTCATCGATCCAAATGAAAAGGTGGAGCTTCAAATTGAAATTGAACCACAATTAGAAGCGGCATTTTTACCGATGAGATTAGTAGATGAAGATCATTTTCTGATAAAAAGCACGGGCGACTACTTATTACTGGGTATAATTCTAGGACTTTATGCCGTTTACATAATATTTATACTTTGCCTATTTTTTATGGTGAGAAGAACATTGTTCCTATTCTACGGCATTATCGATTTTTTTGTTTTAGTTTTTTGCACATTTGATACGGGTTTGGGGATGCAGTTTATCTGGAGCTTCAGTCCGTTTTTGCAGGATTTAGTAATTGGTGTAATCGGTTTTGGTTATGTGATCGGTATGATCTTTTTCGGTA
>JAGQYH010000382.1 GCA_020436175.1 Bacteroidota bacterium | reverse complement strand
TTTCTCAAATATTTTGTTCAGCACGATAGTATCACTGATTACAGTTTATTGAAGCATGAATTCAATCCACAGTATTATTCTTTCGGTGTAAACCCAAAAAGAACAGACTTATACCTCACCATTTCCAAGAATCTAATGGAGATCATTAGTGGTGTAGAATGGCAACTTTTACTGGAGGAATACAATATTTCATATCATTAAGCGAATTTTAACAAATATTGGAATACTAATTGCTCGTGTATAATGAAACGTATTACCATTGAGATACATTTTATACATCATAGCATTCTTAGTTTTAGGATATTCCGCAACATTCGCTCAGGAAAATGATTGTTATGACAATCCAACCTATTACGAAATGGGATATTCGAACAGTAATAATTATATGCGTTACACCGCTTACAATGACTATTCATTCCTGTTTCAAGAAAATGCTCAAAATAATTGGACGATTGGTCCAAACCCAACATATGGAGAAGTCAATGTTTACGGCTATTTAGAAAACATCAGTTCCATTGAGTTGTATTCTATCACCGGAGAAATGTTACAATTGATTGAAGGCTTTGATGTCTATCAACCTTTAGATCTATATGCTTATAAAAGTGGGATTTATCTGATAAGAATCATCAGCTTGACCAATGAAGTAAAAACATACAAAGTGATAAAGCGATAACTTGAGACTTATGACTTAAAACTTAAGACTTTTAACCTAATTCTCATATCCTTTTATCAAAATCTCTAAAATTTCCTGAGCAGCTTTAGCAATGACGGTTCCCGGGCCATAAATGCCCAGCACACCTGCATCAAATAGAAAATTATAATCCTGCTTTGGAATAACACCTCCACAAACCACCATAATATCTTCTCTATCCAAAGCTTTTAATTCTTTGATCAACTCCGGGATCAATGTTTTATGACCTGCAGCTAAACTGGAAACA
The DNA here is from genome assembly GCA_020436175.1 of Bacteroidota bacterium. Taxonomy (GTDB): domain Bacteria; phylum Bacteroidota; class Bacteroidia; order Chitinophagales; family JADIYW01; genus JAGQYH01. The sequence continues at coordinate 1,289 of JAGQYH010000382.1, read as the reverse complement.
CCAACTACATGAACATCATTCTCAATCGCCTGCATCGCCACTTCCTTCGGTGTTTGAAATAACGGCCCGATGTCCACATCAAACCCTATATCAGCAAATCCGCTGGCAATCACTTTGGCACCTCTATCATGCCCGTCCTGCCCAATTTTAGCCACTAATATTCTGGGGCGCCTTCCAGCCAATTGAGCAAATTGATTGGATGCTTCACGCGCTTTACTAAAATCATCGTCTTGTTTCATTTCACTTCTGTAAACTCCACTAATAGCTTTTGATGTTGCTTTATATCTGCCGTAAACACTTTCTAAAGCAGATGAAATCTCCCCTAAAGTAGCTCTTTCCCGCGCTGCTTTCACTGCACCTTCCAATAAATTTCCTTCTCCACTTTCTGCTATGGCAGTTAAATCTGCTAATAATTTTTGTACAGCATTATTGTTTCTATTTTTCTTAATAGCTTTCAACTGTTTAATCTGTCCTTCCCTAACTTTGGCATTATCAATATCTAAAATATCAATTACTGTGTCATCGTCCGCTTGAAAGGCATTCACCCCAACGATCAAATCAGTTCCTCCGTCAATTCTGGCTTGCTTCAAAGCGGCCGCTTCTTCAATTCTCATTTTTGGCAATCCGGCTTCAATGGCTTTTACCATGCCGCCCGCAGCTTCCACTTCTTCAATTAAACGCCAGGCCTTTTCCACCATTTCATGGGTTAAACTTTCTACATAATATGATCCTCCCCATGGATCAACCACTCTGGTGATGTCCGTTTCTTGCTGCAAAAACAGCTGTGTATTTCGGGCAATCTTTGCTGAAAAATCCGTAGGTAAGGCAATGGCTTCATCCAAAGCATTGGTATGCAACGATTGCGTATGCCCGAATACGGCAGCCATAGCTTCAATACATGTTCTACTGACATTATTGAACGGATCCTGTTCTGTTAAACTCCAACCGGAGGTTTGGCAATGTGTTCTCAACGCCATTGACTTGGAATCCTGCGGATCAAACTGCTTTACGATCTTTGCCCACAACATACGAGCCGCCCGCATTTTGGCAATTTCCATAAAATGATTCATGCCAATACCCCAGAAAAATGATAGCCGTGGGGCAAACGTATCAATATCCAGTCCTGCTTCTATACCGGTTCTGATGTATTCCAAGCCATCGGCCAAAGTATAAGCCAATTCAATTTCAGGCGTGGCTCCGGCTTCTTGCATATGATAACCACTGATGCTGATAGAATTGAACTTCGGCATATTCTTCGCCGTATATTTAAAAATATCAGAAATGATCTT
>JAGQYH010000381.1 GCA_020436175.1 Bacteroidota bacterium | reverse complement strand
ACCAACCCATTGTAGATGAATATGGAAGAACACTCATATTACATGGATGGAACACCAGCTCGAGTGCTAAAGGGCATCCCGAGCGTCAACCCTGGATAGTTGAATCTGATGTAGAACGAGAAGCTGTTGAATTTGGCAACAATTTCGTGAGATACCTCATCTTTTGGGATGGTGTTGAACCGGAAAGAGGTGTTTATGATGAAACATATCTCGATAAAGTGGAAGAACGTGTCAATTGGTACACTTCAAGAGGAATGTATGTTATGCTGGATATGCATCAAGATCTATATTCTATTGTTTTTGGTGGTGATGGTGCGCCTGAATGGGCATTGGAAACGGATGGACATCCCATCGAAACAGAGATTGGAGGACCTTGGTGGCTGGCCAATTTGAATCCGGCTGTAATTGCCTGTTGGACTAATTTCTGGTCTTACTCTGAGCACACCTATTTACAAGATCATTATATCGCGATGTGGCAAAAAGTGGTGGAAAGATTTAAAGACAATCCTTATGTATTGGGCTATGATTTAATGAATGAACCTTGGGGCGGCGACCTTGTCAAGGCTTTTGTTTCAGGCGATTTTGAAAGAAAACAATTGACGGCTTTTTATGAGCGATTGATACCTGCCATCAGAGCGATTGATAATGATGCTTATATATTCTTTGAACCGGCACCGGCACCGGTAACCTTCGGTGCTCCATCATCTTTAAAGCCAATTGCAGATACAAGAGTTGGTGAATCCCGTATTGTATATGCTCCGCATTGCTATCCTACAGATGTACATGAAGGGTTAGGTTATACCGAAAGCTCTAAAATCCAACTCATAAATTGGGAAAGAAGAAGGCAAAATGAAGTGATCAAACATGGCGGCATTCCTTTGATGTGTGGTGAATTTGGTGGCAGCCATAATCAGGAAGGCATGCATGAATTTATGGTTGATGTGCTCAATATTTTTGATAGAAATACGTGGAGTTGGACATGGTGGTCGAGTGACCTTGGAGGTTGGGGACCATTGGATGTTAATCGGGAAGAAACCGTTATCATCCCTTATTTGGTTCGTCCCTACCCAAGAGCCACTTCAGGTGAATTGCAGACCTTTAGTTTTGATCAGGATACGAAAGCATTTGAAATGTACTTCACGAGTTTGTCTACCGGACAGCCAACGGAGATATTCTTACCGACTAGACATTATGAAAATGGTTATGATATTAAAGTAACAGGAACTGATCAATGGTCGCATACCTATGATGCAGCTACTCAAATTTTAAGATTAAACATAGAAGAAAACGGCATGCAGGTAAAAGTATCGATCACGGCAGGTTAGAATTTTTTAAATATCTCTTATTTCACTGCCCTTCATTTCAAGTATGAACTGCCATCCGTAAGCCATTGCCGGCGTTTGGTAGCCGGGTTTAAAATCCTTTTCCAATATTCTTTTGGTAATTGCCACACTGCATAGCGCAGTTAAAAAATAACCCTCAACACATTCCAAAATTGCCTCGTGATCCTTTTGCTCATTACTCACCTTACCATACAAAAAAGATCGTCCCTTTTTATTGGCATCTTCATTCGGTCCGTATAAATTTTTATCCACCCACTTTTGAGCCATATTTCTCACCAAATCAGTTCTCAAGATCGGATTAAAGATGGCTTGAAACTTCAACAGATAAACAACATTAAGCGGAATACTGGTATAAACATCAATATTTGGGATACCGGTTGAAGTATAAGCTGTAGATATGTCGCCCCATGGAATTGTTGCCATGTTGCGAGTAAAACGTCCGAAATCAATCTTTTTATGTTTATGTGCCAATTGAACCTTTTTGAGTTGATCGTTCTCACGTGTCATGCCTCCTTCTCCTAACGACTCTACCATAGTTGTGGCCGTTCCGTGAGAAAGCGCTCCACCAATTGAAGTAAATGCCAATTCAAGTGTCGTTGCCTCCGGCATTTTTTCCTTTAAATAATTAGTCAAACAATCCGATGGCACCACATCAAAACCGGCTCCGGGCATTAACATTACACCTGCTTTTAATGCCTTTGCACCCATTACTTTTAAATCTTCGAATACGGATACCTCTCCTGTAATATCCAGATAATGTGTTTTACCGGCTATACAAGCCATAGCCATCGGTAAGGCTGTTTTACTAAATGGACCGGCTGCATTCAAACAAACTTCAAAATCCTTAAGATGTGATTGGATCTCTTGTGCGTCTTCTAAATTGAAGA
>JAGQYH010000380.1 GCA_020436175.1 Bacteroidota bacterium | reverse complement strand
ATCAGAAGGAAAACTTGCCTGTTCTGTTCAGTGGAGAAAAAATGATCTGGTTGGTAGGCCACAGAATTGATGACAGGTTTAAAGTGACGGAGGAAACGAAACGAGTTTTAAAATTGAAGATCGTTAGGGAATAAAAGTGCCTAAAGATTTATTTGCATTATCTCATTAACGCATTAGCACACTACCCCATTAATGTCTCTTGAAAAGGACGTTAATGGTGAGGTAAAAAGCTCTCAACGTCCTCTGCGAGAGACATTGAGAGGGAATAAAAGTGCCTAAAGCCCGTCTGCCGTTAGGTAGATTATAAGTTACGAGTGCCTAAAGTTTTATTTGATTTAACACATTAGCGCATTCAATCATTAACGCATTAATCCCCTCCAATCTAAAACTATTATTAAGTATTGTTAACGGCTATTCTGAAAATTGAATATTGTTTGCTCATTGCCTACCTTTGACCAATTCAATTTTTTAAAAAATTAAATCATTATAACTATGAAAGTAAGCGTCATTGGAGCAGGTAACGTAGGAGCTACTTGTGCAAACGTTTTAGCCAACAGAGAAGTCTGTAACGAAGTTGTTTTATTAGACATTAAAGAAAATTATGCGGAAGGTAAAGCTTTGGATATGTGGGAAACATCTCCGATTACTTACTTTGATACAAGATTAACGGGATCGACGAACGATTATTCAAAAACTGCCGGTTCTGATGTGGTGGTCATCACTTCGGGATTGCCAAGAAAACCGGGTATGAGTCGAGATGATTTGATCGCGACCAATGCCGGGATTGTAAAGACTGTTACTGAAAATGTAATTCAATATTCACCGGATGCCATCATCATTTGTGTTTCTAACCCATTAGATGTAATGACCTACTGTGCTTATTTGGCGGCCAACACTTCTTCCAATAAAGTAATGGGTATGGCGGGTATTTTAGATACTGCGAGATACAGATCATTTTTTGCTATGGAATTGAACTGTTCACCGAAAGATATCCAAGCGGTATTGATGGGCGGACACGGTGACACTATGGTGCCGCTTCCAAGATACACTACTGTTTCCGGTATTCCTGTAACTGAATTGGTATCTGCAGAAAGAATTGATGCTATTGTTGAAAGAACCAAAAAAGGTGGTGGCGAGATCGTTAACCTGTTAGGTACTTCCGGCTATTATGCTCCGGGTGCTGCTGCTGCACAAATGGTGGAAGCTATTGTGAAAGACCAAAAAAGAATTTTCCCGGTATGTGCCTGGTTGAACGGTGAGTACGGAATGGATAATATTTACTTGGGTGTGCCGGTTGTTTTAGGTAAAGGTGGTATTGAGAAGATCATTGAATTAGACCTAAACAAAGATGAAATGGCATTATTGGAAGATTCAGCAGAAGCAGTAAGAAGCGTTTGCAGTGTTTTAGATGACATGAAGTTATTCTAAGAACATTTTACTCATATTACATTGAAAGCCCGTGCTTATAGAGTACGGGCTTTTTGTTTTCGATAATATCTTAATTATGACGTTTTCTTACCAACCAAGGAAAAGAATTCCTTTCAATGTCTACCTTGGGCAGATAAATCTGCAAGACCTGAAAGCGTATTCCTTCATCACCATTAAAGTAGCCGCAAAAACAATAGTAGTTTTAAAAACTTCTAGGCTCCTTTGGTATTTTCACCCAAAATATTTGGCAATTTTGGTTGGTCGGTGACAACACCAACCAAGGCATTACAGATAAAAAAGACAACATAAAGTTTCATTACACCGATTGATCATAAGCTTCCTTGATCCAGCTTTTCAGTTCATCATCTACTTGATCGACTTCCGTCAATTGAACACGGTGAGTACACATCGTTCCAAAAGGACCGCTGTTCTCCAACCTATCCGTAGTGCCTTTGTCTTTCAGTTTAAAACCTAAATCAATTCTTGTTTTGGTAGCCGGTTTGATCAAAATAAACTGCCATTTTCTGATGATACTTACACTGCCTTTCTTAGGCGTTATGGTCACATCTTTTCCCAATGTTTTCACATATTTTATCAAGGCATTGTAAATCGGCAAAAGCGCTTCTTTTCCTTTGTATTGTGCCTCCACCAAATCCTCCTCTGTCGATTTATCCTCTTTCGATAACAACACAATTGTATTGGCAAATCCATGTGTTACTTGATGCTTAGTTTTCAGAAATTTGACCGCTTCCGAATGCTTGGCAAAAGATTTGGCTTTCAATACTTTCTTCCATTCCTCTAA
>JAGQYH010000037.1 GCA_020436175.1 Bacteroidota bacterium | reverse complement strand
AATGGTTAAGCCACACCATTGTAACGTATCAATTATGTATTGCTCTGCCCCTTCCACATATCTTGCCTGATCGGTATCCTCTATTCTCAAAATAAAATCTCCTCCCATTTTCTTGGCATATAAATAGGCATACAAAGCTGTCCTGACGCCACCGATGTGTAACGGTCCGGTTGGACTTGGTGCAAATCTGGATCTTACTGTTTTGGTCATGATGTTCAATTGAAGTTACAAAGATAGTGATGGATGTGTTGGTTTTCGATTTAGTAGTGTTATGGAATTATGGATTTATGGATTTATGGATTTATGGATTTATGGATTTATGGAAAGCTATTCTAAAAGACAATCTCTATACTGATATCATAAGTCTTTTATAAACGAGGAACAGCAACCTGTCAATAATTCTATATTTCCACAAACAACTTATATATCTTAGTGGCATGTTTTGGATCAAACCGCCATTGAGAATCAAACCCTATTTGCATGATGCGCTTTGGCAGGTCAAATCGAATGAGAAAGCCATTTATCTCACCTTTGATGACGGTCCACATCCCAATACCACACCATTTATCCTCGATCTTTTGGCAGCCCATAATTTTACGGCTACCTTCTTTTGTTTAGGACAAAATGTAGAAAAATATCCTGATTTGTTTGAACGAATGAAACGAGAAGGGCATTCCGTCGGCAATCATTCTTATAGCCATTTAAATGCTTGGTCAACCAATACCGATGTCTATTTGGAAGATGTGGCAAAAGCCCAAGACCTCATTCAAAGTCGTTTGTTTCGGCCACCGTACGGTAAACTGATGTATCCGGAATGGAAGCTATTGAAGCAACAATATTCCATTGTTATGTGGAGTTTGATGCCGGAAGATTTTAGAGAAGATATTTCTTCTGAAATAATTCTTAGTCGTTTAAGTCGAAATGTTGGCCGGCGGAACATTATTGTATTGCACGAAAACGATAAAAGTAAAAATCACATTAAACAAATTTTACCCCGATATTTGTCGTTGATACAATCTCAAGAATATCAAGTAAAGAAGTTACCCAATGCTAATTGACACCCATTCCCATTTATATTTAGAGCATTTTAAGGAAGACATTGATGAAGTGATCGATCGCTGCAAAAAAAATGGCGTAGAAAAGGTGATTCTACCGAATATCGACAGTAAAAGTTTACAGTCGTTGGTTACGTTATGCCATACTTATCCTGCTATCTGTTTACCGGCCATTGGATTGCATCCATGTTCCGTACAGCAAAATTGGCAAGAGGAGTTAGCCATTTTAAGACAATACATTGATGATCAACAGCAACAAAAAGGCAGGATCTACGGCATTGGTGAAATTGGTCTGGATTATTATTGGGACACTACATTCAAAGAGCAGCAGAAAGAAGCACTTCGCATACAAATTCAATGGGCAAAAGACCTGAACTTACCCATCATATTGCATTGCAGAGATTCGTTCGACGATCTGTTGGCTATCGTCCAAGAGCTCAATGATGAACATTTAAGCGGTATTTTTCATTGTTTTTCCGGCAGCAAAGAAGATGCTGAACAAATAATGGATTTAGGAAATTTTTATGTGGGCATTGGCGGTGTGATCACTTTTAAGAAATCGGAGGAGTTAAGATCCGTTGTGCAACAAATACCGTTGGATCGTATTGTGGTTGAAACCGACTCGCCCTATTTAACACCTGCACCTTACCGAGGAAAGCGCAATGAAAGTAGTTATGTATTGTATGTAGCAGAAATGTTGGCCACCATAAAACAGGTAAATTTGGATAAAATTAGTAGAATAACCGGTCAAAATGCCATTGAATTGTTTCAGTTATAGTGTGACTGTAAATCTTGCCAAAAACGGAATCTATTTTATAGCCATTGCTTAACACACAATTCTTTTCATTTATTCCTATCTTTGCCGCTCGTATCAGTTGGAAATCGGAAATCGGAAATCGGAAATCGGAAATCGGAAATCGGAAAATGGAAGTTGATAATTGATAATTGATAATTTTTAGAGAGGTGGCCGAGTGGTTTAAGGCGCACGCCTGGAAAGCGTGTTGACGTGAGAACGTCTCGAGAGTTCGAATCTCTTCCTCTCTGCAAAGCATTTAAAGAATCTCCGATTAGGGGATTTTTTGATTTAGACACTTCATGAATTTATTCATAGAAGGATATGAATTAAAAAATTATCGCAACGCGATAGGATTCTTTTAATGCTTTAGCTCCCCATCTTAGAGATGTCTGAAAGACAATTTATTCCCTTTTATCCACTTAACTTAAGTTCCTCAAATGAATATCTTAAGCCTACTGCAGTTGCAAATTGCTGGCTTATGGGTTTAGTTTATCCTTCATAATTGCTAAACTTCAACTAGATTAGGTTAGCCATGGCTTAATCCATTCTGCTATAGTTTCTGCTTCACTCATTTTTTTGTTATTACTAAGATATCTTCTAATCTAACAGATTGACTAATTCCAGATTCTGTAAAATTGCGATGTTTGTATTTTCCTCTATAAGTTTCTAAATCAACAACGCTATTCCAATAGGTAAACTTTGGACTTGGATATGCAGGGTCAAGGCATAATATTTTAGTGGATTTACCATTGTCATCGTATTCAACGCCTATGCCAACAAGTGCATGTGCCCCACCAGAAAATGAAAATGACATTAAAACAGGAGTATTTTGTTCTATTTCAGTTCTTATTCTATTGACTACATCGTGATCTACATGTTCTACTCGCACTAGTTTAGAAAAGCTTCTTTCTAGCATTTCTTTTAAGTTATCCTCCTTTTTATGGTAAAAGTGGTTTCCATTTCTGTGCATTCCTTTAAGATCGAGTAGCTCCTTTTTTAAGCGTTCAATACTAAAGCGTTTATCATTATTCTCACTATCAGAACTTATATCGCTATATTTTGCAGCCTTTATTAAAATTAGGATCATTAAACATGAGTATACAGCACATGCCCCATCTAAAGTTCCTTGTTGGAAATGAACGTTTTGAAATTTTCCGTTTCTCAATTTTGATTGAACTCCATTTTCATTTATATAAAGGTTATCGATAATCTTTACAGTCTTCATAGTTACAAGTAATCTGATTTAATAGGTTTGTAGAACTATTTCCTCATACATTTTCAATATGCTTTTAATTTTTGGAGTTATCATTTCACATATATTTTTCTTCATTTATATCGATTCTTTATCTTGCTCGCTTTGCCAAAGGTAACCTAGAAAATGTCCTATAATTTTATCTTCCTGGTCAGTTGTAAAAGGAATATCGATTATTGTTTTTTCATCTCCAAAATATAAATAGTATATAGGAAAATCTTCTTCATCCTCAACATCTTGTATTGTTTCTAATCCATGAGTTATATATAATTGACAACCGTACTTTTTTGTTTGTTGATATTCATGAGCTGCTTCAAATTCAATATTTATGAAGAAATCTAGATTTAACGAATCATGCCAATTGTTTTCACTGTTTACTATTCTTAAAGCTTCTTTTAAGCTTTTGGCATCTACAATGTTTACAGACTGGCCTGCGCATACTCTTGATGAAAGAGTGTTCTTATGCAAATAGAAATATTTTGGAATTTCAATATCAATCAGCCTATAAATAATTGGGAATACTGAATTATTCATCAAATCTCTCAAACACTCCCATCTTGTTTGGAGATCATCTTCATAGGAATAACCAACCGGGACTTCACATCCATCATAAGATTTTAACAAAAATTCTTGCTCTCCATTTGCTGTATAAAATCTTTTAATGTTCATTAAAATTTAGTAGTTAGCTCAAGTTTATCCAAAACATAAACGTAAACCTAAATTATAAAAAAATTCATAATGGTTGCGTAGGCATAATTAATATTGAAAGATCATTGAAATATACGTTGCAGTTACAAACTGCTGTCTTATGCGTTGAGTTTAAGTCACGCTATCGCTAGACTAAAACTAGGTTGGACACGTTTCCAATCAAGATGCTTTCGCTACTTCCATAGCATATCTGGGATCGGGTATATAGGCGAGCTTTTCCATCTTTTGAACTTCCAGCGTTAGAAAACCAAATTCACTGACCACTTTACCGGTTAATGCATATATCCCTTTGCCTCTAAAAGGGTATCGGGCTGCTACCGGCGGAAAATGAACCGTATCGATCCAATCGCCTGACAGATCTAAAAAAGTACCGAAATTCATTCTTTTATCTTTAGAGGTACGGGTGCTTTTTACGGCAATCAAATAGCCGTACAATGTAACCGTTTTATCAACGTAGGCATGCATCTCTTTGGCTAAAAGAATATTGTTCAATTTTTCTGCTACCAAATGGAATGGGTTATTGAGCGGAAAACCGAGCAATTCTATCTCATCAAAAGTATCTTCTATCGCCGAGTGAGAAAGTTCGGGCAGCGAAAAATTGCGCGAAGAGGTTTTAAATAACCGAGCTTGATGAGTGGGTGTTTTGTTCAACTTCATGTGTGCCTCCCAAAGTAATTTCCGCTTATTAGCACTAATAGCTTTAAACGCATTGATGCGAATGAGCATATCTAATTGCTCTATACCAATGGGAACGCGGTCTAAAAAATCATCTAAAGAAGTATAATACCCTTGACACGCACGTTCTGCAATGATCTTCTGTGCCAACGTGTTTTGCAAGCCATTCAAAAAATGAAAACCAAGGTAAATATCCCTTCCTTTGATGATGGTTTCATACTTACTCAGGTTGATGTCGGGAGCGTGCACACAACCTCCTAACATTCTTGCTTCATGTATATACAATTCGGGATGGTAAAATCCTCCGCCATTATTCAACACTGCTACCAAAAACTCCAGCGGGAAATAATGTTTTAAATACAAACTTTGATAGCTTTCAACAGCATAACTGGCCGAATGGCCTTTGGCAAAAGCATAGCCGGCAAAGCTCTCAATTTGATGCCATACTTCATCGGTAGTTTGACAATCATAACCTTCCGCTTTGCAATTCTCAAAAAACTTGTTGCGCACCTTTTTAAATTCTTGCCGGGAACGGAATTTACCGCTCATGCCTCTTCTCAGAACATCGGCCTCTCCTAAGTCCAATTTGGCAAAGTAGTGCGCCACTTTGATAACATCTTCCTGATAAACCATGATGCCATAGGTCTCTTCCATCAATTCCCACATTACAGGATGAGCTTGTTGACGTCGCTCGGGATGCTTATGGCGCAAAATATACTCTCGCATCATTCCACTTTTGGCCACGCCCGGCCTTATAATGGAACTAGCAGCCACCAAGCTCATATAATTGTTCACTTCCAATTTTTTCAGTAGCATTCGCATGGCAGGCGATTCAACATAAAAACATCCGATACATTCTGCCCGGCTAATCATGGTATTAACTGCCTCATCTTCTATAAAAGACTGCACATCATGAATGTCGATCTTGGGCACTTCAGGGCGGTTGTATTGAATAATCTCCAATGCCTCTTTGATCTTCCCCAAGCCGCGCTGTCCCAGAATATCATACTTGTACAAGCCTACATCTTCAGCAACTACCATATCAAATTGCGTGGTAGCAAAACCTTTAGGCGGCAAATTCGTGGCGGTAAAATATTGAATGGGTACTTCGGAAATGAGAATGCCACCGGCATGTACACTCAAATGATTGGGCATACCATGTAAATAGGTAGCATACCGATAAGTGAGCTGCGAAAGAGGATCGAGGTTGTTGTAATCAAATTTGCCGGCGCCCAACACCTCAATTTCTCTATTGGGCAAGCCAAATACTTTTCCTAATTCTCTTATGGCAGCATTATACTGAAAAGTATTGTAGGCACCCAATAGGACCACCTGTCCTTGCTGTCCAAATTGGTTGAAAATATAACGGGTAACATCTTCCCTATCGCGCCAAGAAAAATCAATGTCAAAATCAGGTGGATTGGCCCGATATAAATTCATGAAGCGTTCAAAGTAAAGGTTTAACTTAATTGGATCCACATCGGTAATGCCCAACAAATAAGCAACGATACTGTTGGCTCCGCTTCCTCTGCCTACATAATAATAGCCTTTGCGTTGTGCATAGCTGACAATATCCCAATTGATCAGAAAAAAAGGGACAAATTGTTGCTGACCAATAAGATTCAGTTCCTTCTCCAATCGGGATTGGATCTGCGGCGTAATGGTAGCATATCGCTTTTTTAGTCCTTCATCACACAACTTTCTGATCAACAAATTATCGTCTTGTAAGTTGCCGGTATATGTTTTTTTGTTCTGGGGTTTCTTGTTGGTAGAAAAATCAAAATAAATGTCGGCGGACGCTATTAATGCTTCGGTATTTTTAATCATGAAGGGAAATGTTGCAAAAGATGCTTTTAATGCAGTAAATGGCATAATGGCATCGCTTTGCAGTGCTTGTTCGTTGATGGACAGTTTACTCAATAATGTATTGTGATCAATGGCTCTAAGTAAACGATGTATGTTAAAATCCTTTTTATTTTCAAAAGTAGTGGTGTGCAATATCACCAACTTATCTTTCTGATGAACGAGGTGAGAAAATGGCAGCTTCCTCAAATTTCGAATAGCCACGCCTATATACTCATTTGGTTTGAACTGTTTTTTGTCCAACGCCAACACCCGCTCAAAGGGATAAATAAAGACAGCATCTTCCAGTTCGGGGGCTTCTTCCGGCAAAGGTAATTTATGATGCAGATGATAGGATAAAAATGTATTGAGTTGTTGAAATCCGTTATTGTTTTTAGCGATGCCTACAAATTGTTGCTTAATTCCGTTGCGAAAATCAATGCCCACAACGGGGCGAATACCATATTCCGGTGCTTTTCGAATAAAGTTCAAACAGGCCGAAGTATTATTGATGTCGGTGAGCGCAATGGCGGTATATCCTGCTTGTTGCGCCAATTCCAATAAACGAATTTCAGAAAGCGTTCCAAAGCGAAAACTATAATATGTATGGCAATTGAGTAACATACGTTATTGCGTTCGATGTGCTAATACAATGGGTGGTTCACCATTAAAAGGATTGGTATAAGCGCCAATGGTTTTTGCTCCGAAAGTGGAAGCCCTCATGACCATCCGACTGCCAAAACGGTTTCTGATGTGATCCATCGCCTGATAAAGCTGCACGCTTTTTTGCGTTGCCTCAAATAAATTGAGCTGACAATTTCCGCCGGTAAGATCACTGAATCGCACACCCACCAACCTGATCAACAAGCGCTTATCGTACAGTTTTTCAAACAGCTCTAATACTTTCGGCATGAGGACATGATCGGCAGCAGTATAAGCTATATGGAGTTGCTTGGTATAGGTATTAAAATCTGAATAACGAATCTTTACCGTGATGCAAGACGTTACCTTATTGCCTTTTCTAAGCAGATACGCCAGATTTTCTGCCATAGCCAGTATGCTGGTTCTAAGCTTTTGAATATCGGTGGTATCTTTGCCAAATGTGCGTTCATTGGAAATAGACTTTCGGTCGTGGTATTCAATAATAGGACGGTTGTCGATACCGTTAGCCCGTTTCCACATGGTGATGCCGTTTTTCCCAAATACACTTTCCATCATTTCCAAAGGCATTTCTTGCAGCTGCCATATATTCTTAAGCCCTAAATTGCATAACCTTCGGAAAGTGTGGTCGCCGATCATTGGAATTTTTTTGACAGATAACGGCCCTAAAAATGCTTTTTCGCAACCCCGATCGATCATCCGTTGGTTATTGGGTTTTGCCTCATTGGTAGCAACCTTAGAAACGGTTTTGTTAACAGATAAACCGAATGATATAGGCAGTCCGGTTTCAGCAACAATCTTTTGACGTAATTCGGAAGCATACCGGTAGATGCCGAAAAAGCGATCCATACCGGATAGATCAGCATAGAACTCGTCAATACTGGCTTTTTCTAAAATGGGAACGCGTTCTTTCAGTATATCGGTTACATCTTTGGAAAACTTTGTGTAAGTATCTGCATTGCCTTTGATAACAATGGCTTCGGGACATAACTGACAAGCCATTTTCATGGGCATGCCGGAGTGTGCGCCGAATGTTCTTGCTTCATAGCTCGCAGCTGAAACTACTCCTCTGCTGCCGGTTCCTCCTACCAAAATGGGCTTGCCGTTCAACTGACTGTTGAGCAGACGTTCACAAGAGACAAAAAAGGTGTCCAAATCCATATGAATAATCGTTCGATCCATCGTTTGTAGATAGCAATGATTTTGACTTTGCTAATTGATGAATAAAATTGGATGGAATATCTTTTTTTTACAATGACCTTGAACAATAAGAAAGCGATGTCCTCTAGTTTGTTTAGGATTTTGGACAGGAAAGTATTGCAACAAAGAGAAGTCAATTGCAGTTAAAAAAACTGTTTAGTTATGGGTTGGGTTTAAGGTATACTATCGAAAGTTCTTAACTAGGTTGGAGCTAGATTCTTCATCAACATACACCTCCTTTTCAACCCAACTCATTATCACTTCAAAAAACATTACTAATATATTCCATATCTTACCGGCCTCTAATCATTAAAACTAAAAAATGAAACATTTAATCTTTAGTATGGCTCTATTGTTTTGCCTGGGGACCAACAACTTAATCGCACAAGGTACCAAGATCGGCGTGGTAGATGCCAATCAGATCATTGAGGAATCCAACAAAGGAAAAGTCTTCTTCCAAGAGATGCAGCAATTCAAAATAACCAAAGAAAAAGAAATCGAAGAGATGCACAAACATTATCTGGAACGCCAAAAAGATGCTCAGGCCAAAGCCGCCAGCATGACGGAAGAAAAAAGAAGTGAAATAGCTTTCGAGTTGGAACAAATGCAAAAGGATATCAAACGCACACAGGAAGATGCCGAACGAGCTTTTCAACAAAAATTGAATGAAAGATTAGAAATTTTTCAGCGAGAAATTACACCATTGATCAGACAGGTTTCTATCGAAAAAGGCATAGATCTGGTACTGGACTATAATGCAGGCTCTAATATTGTATATATGGATGACAAGATTAATATTACTAAAGATGTTATTGCGAAGTATAATCAATAGATGCAGTAATATCCGGCGGAGTAGAAAAGCCGCTAGTTCAATATTTCTTCCATATCGATAATGGTTGAGTAAAGATAGGTTCTGCCCAACTGTCCTTTGATCCAATTCTTTTCCTTGCCATTGATATCGCTGGAATAATTCACCAAAAAGAATTGACCATTGCCTAACGGCACAATACCGGGAAATGCCGTATCGCCGGTACTGGGAAAATCTTCGATATAACTTAACGTCAAATCTCCTTTATCTAAATGAAACAATGTCGTTTTCTTTTTCGTGAATGAATACCGGATCATATTGTACAATCGCCAATTTGATTTCTTACTTTCACCATCTAAGTTTCTTCTGGAAATCAAATAGATCTCCTGCTTGTACTCAAACAAAAGGGCGCTGTCGTACTTGAATTTACTGTAATTGGTGATCCAATCTTTGAGATTGTTTTTGGCAGCAAACACCACCATCGATCCATCTCCTTCCATCCGCAATGTGCCATACAAATTACCGATTTGATCAAATATGAATTCACCTTCTTCAGCCCCCATTTCCTGAACCTGCGGCGATTCAGAAATAGGTGAGAAATCAAAACCGTTGGTACTGTAGAATAATCGTTGATTGCCCACATGCTTTTTATTGTACAGATCTTTACCATAATATGACGACAGATAAAGCGTATCCGCTCTCACTCTGAAACGCCAAGGCACAAAACCGTCTAATTGTAGATCATGTTTATCCTTCCAATGTCCGTTATCCCAATAAGACATCCACACCTTTTGCGGTTCATGTTTACCTCCTTCAAAAAAGTAGAAAAACAAAGTGTCTTTAAAAACGGCGAAACGCGGTTCCCGAAGGTCGCTGCCCAAATGAATTTCATGCTCGTAATCCCATGTTTTCAAATCATTGGAACTAATGATGTATAATTTGGTTTTTTTAGAAGCAAAATGACTTGGTGCTGTCCTAAAAGCCAAATAATACTTGCCCTTGAATTCAGTGACATCCAAATTGTTGTTGCCCTTCATGGGTTGCACTCTCGCATCCACTTTATCAGAAGGAATCAATTGTTCCCATCCGGCAGTGGCTACCGTTTGCTTTTTAGCCAATGGATTGATCCAAAGCCATCCAAACAGAACAATAATAATGAGTAGGAAGATCAAAAATCGTTTCACCGTTCAAATATAAAATTTCGACATAAGAACGTGAAAGTATTATAAAATGTAACTCGCTTTGTTGTAAATCTTATTCCACCACCGGAATATAGCTGATCTGATGTATATCGCTTAAATTGCTATAATCATATTGATAAAAACCGTCACTACCGATCATTAACAGGTTACCATAGTAAGGAATCACATCATAAGCATGGATACCGGTATAATGCTGCAGTAATTTAAGATCCATATAATCGGAATTGTCGTACACTTTTAAGCCTTCTTCACCATCGCATAGAAAAAGAAGGTTATCATAGGTTACACCCAAGCCGTGCGGATTAAACATTTCGTAGGTTTTCAGCCAGGTCGGATTGGATTTATCCGACACATCAATAATCTCCAATTGATTCGTAAAATTCTGACATTCATTACCGGAACGTAACGTCACGTAGGCAATATCGTTGTGCACTACTACCGGATCACAAGAAGTAATATGGCTATAAGTGGATACCCAATTAGGATGCACAGCATCTGTAATATCCAAAATATGCATGCCGTTGTTCGCCCCAACAAAAAGATACTGGTCATAAGGAAAGAGTGTTTCCACGCCCCATTCCAATTCAAAAGTATTATCTAATTCCAATGCATTGTCAATAGAAAAAATATGGAGAGCATAATCGTTTAGAGCATATAACTGACTCCCCTTCAGTGCAAATCTTGCCATTGAACCGGCTTTTCCTTTGATATCATTGGCATTGAAAAAAGCGCCTTCTGACGGCACATTTAACAAATCTCCCTGAGCCACTGCATCATCAAAATAAAACATAGGTTCATTGCAATCAAATTCATAAACGGTATCAATTACTTCCCAACCGGTAATTACGGCATCTGCTGTATAATCAAACCAAAAACCCAAACTATTGGATGAGAAGACGTTTTCCACCCTATCCACTTCGGTTACATTATTAAGGTCTGAAATGTCCAATACAATAATATCGGTGTAGTTATCGGCATATAGTTTATTATTACTCACAGCCAGATCTACACAGCCCGGGATACGAATGAATTGAATGTTCTGTGGATCATAGGGATTACTGTTATCAATAACATGAATACCTTCATTTACTTCATTGATAAACAAAAAACTGCCCAAAGCAAACATTTTACCCGGCGCTTTAATATCTCTTGGCGCTTCCGATCCAATGCTATCTTTAATGGCTTCCCAAGAAGTGTAAATCGGTTTATAAAACTCGGAAGCATATTGCTCCAAACAATCATTTTTGTTGCATCCAAAAAGTACTACTGTCAACAGAAAAATGCTTAACAATTTATTTGCCCGGCTCATCATTAAAATAAATTTGAATCTTTGATTGAAATAACTAAATGCTATACCTGTTTACCATCAACAAAGTTGCTTATAAAGTAACGCACACCAATATAAAAATAGTGAAATTTACATTCATTCTTAAGACTTGCTAACGGATAAATTTTAGTAGTGATTAAGGCGCATAATACGGATAAACATCTCCTTCCGGAGGCTCACATCCGCCATTCAACTCTTCATAATGTGTCAATAATTGATAAATCCAGGTTTCCATTGGTCGCTTACATCTTTTCACCAAATCATCAATATCCTGATTTTGGCGAGCTGCATTGCGCATCCAATCGGCATACAAATTAATCCTGCTCTCTGCATTACCCAATCCCGGGACGATATTGGCCAAACGGTAAACATCATCATCCTCTCCCCAATATTCGGCTTCACTCCAAATACCGTCTTCTCCGGCATCCATTCCGGGCGGCAGCAAGCTTTCGTAATCCGACCAAGCCTCTATAAAAGTGATTTCTCCATCGCGGTTAAAAGTAAATTCCTCATAGATGGGACACAGTTCACCGCCGTAATTGAAAATAACATGACATCGGCAAAAGGGCTGCTCTTCAAAAAATCGGCAATCTATTAAGTCGTATGTAGTTGGATTTAATTTCAGTAAGATATCGGTCAATATCATTACCTCCCGATTGTAACCGGTGAGTAATAACCAAGGCGGCCATTCCCAACGTATCACCAGATCGGAATAATTGGGGATCACATCAATCGGAATATCGGATTGCATGGTGAGGAAATATTTCACGCCTTGATCGATGTAATATTCAGGAGCAAACTCAGGTGTTATACAAGTAGACAGTGCCGAATCGGTTCCGCAACTGGCAGGAATCATCATCTCCGGTGGATTAGGATCGTCCATATCTTCCATGCAACCGTACAATAGCAGTCCGCCTCCAATAGTGAAGACTAGTGCCCACTTTTTATTCCTGTTTTTCTTCTTGCAGAAAGTTACAAACTTATTTTCAGTTGTGCTATATTTATTCAATGACCGAATTACCTGTTATTGATTTGAAGGACTTCCTCAATCAAAGTAAGTTATCCTCTAAAGTAGCTACAGAAATTAGAGAAGCGTGTATACAATATGGCTTTTTCTATATTCGTAATCATGGCATTGATGAAACGCTACAAGAACAATTAGAAACGATCAGTCGGGAATTCTTCGCCCTGCCATTATCAGAGAAAATGAAAATCCATATGTCGTTGGGCGGAAGTGCCTGGCGTGGTTATTTTCCCATAGGTGAAGAGTTAACCTCGGGTCAACCCGACCTAAAAGAAGGTTTATATTTTGGGGAAGAATTAACAGCGGATCATCCTTTAGTTAAGGCAAAAACACCCTTGCACGGTTCAAATTTGTTTCCCAACTATCCTGAAGCTCTCCAAACAACTGTATTGAATTACATCCAAGCCATGACAAAATTGGGGCATCAATTGATGGAAGCAGTTTCTTTAAGTTTAGGTCTGGCACCCAACTATTTTAATCAAAACTACACCAGTCATCCTTTTACTTTATTTAGAATTTTTCATTATCCCGCCACCAATTCCAGACAACAATGGGGCGTTGGCGAGCACACGGATTATGGCGTATTAACCATTTTAAAGCAAGATGACATCGGCGGTCTTCAAGTTAAATCGAATAACCTATGGGTTGAAGCACCTCCTATTCCCAATACTTTTGTTTGCAATATTGGCGACATGCTGGAACGCATCACCGGCGGATTGTACCTGTCTACGCCACATAGAGTTTTAAATACCTCCGGAAAAAGTCGTTTATCCTTTCCGTTTTTCTTCGATCCGAATTTTAAAGCCAAAGTAGCTACCATTCCGAGCTTACCCAAAACTTCCGCTGATTACCAACGATGGGATCATAAATCTGTTTACGATTTTGAAGGTAATTATGAAGAATACATTTTGGAAAAGGTGAGTAAGGTTTTTCCGGAATTGGATAGAAGGGTTAAGAAGAAAGAGGATTGAGGTTGGATAAAATCAGACACTGCCAATCATTAAGTTCATCTGTTTCAACTAAAGTGATGTGATTTTCACAAAAGAAATTTACATTTATATCGCTTAACTTTACCGAAACATTGAATTTCAATAAAATGTCAAACACCGTATCTAAAAGCTCCAAAACCGACCAATACCAAGCACCGGATTATTATCAATTAGACAATTTACTGACCGAAGAACATATTCTGGTTCGTAATGCTGTTAGAGATTGGGTAAAAAGAGAGGTTTCTCCCATCATTGAACAATATGCTGAAGAGGCCAAATGTCCATTACATTTATTTAAACAAATGGGTGCTTTAGGCGCTTTGGGACCAAGTATTCCGACTAAATATGGCGGCGGCGGCATGGATGAAATTAGTTACGGATTGATCATGCAGGAATTGGAAAGAGGTGACAGTGGAATTCGCTCTATGGCTTCTGTTCAAGGATCATTAGTGATGTATCCAATTTATAAATACGGTACGGAAGAGCATCGGCAAAAATATTTACCAAAATTGGCCTCGGCAGAAATGATTGGTTGCTTTGGATTAACGGAGCCTGATCATGGTTCTAATCCCGCAGGAATGATCACCAACATAAAGAAGGATGGAGACAACTACATCTTAAACGGTGCTAAAATGTGGATCA
>JAGQYH010000379.1 GCA_020436175.1 Bacteroidota bacterium | reverse complement strand
AGCATGTATATGTTCAATGGTTTGTACTTAAATCCTGCTTATGCAGGAGCCAAGGAAGCTCCGACCATTATGGCCATTTACCGGCATCAATGGTCAGGTTTGGAGGGAGCGCCAAGATCATTTAATGTAAGTGGTCATAGCCCTTTTAAGCGCGATCAATATGCTTTGGGAGGAACTTTGCATTACGATCAAATAGGTGCTGAAAAAAAGTATAAAGCAGACTTTGATTTTGCATTCAGAATTCCGATTAAGAATCAGGATAACAAAATCTCTTTTGGAATTAGAGCAGGTGTCATGTATTATACGGTGAAACCGGAGAACTATCAACCCGATTATGGTTTAGGATATGATCCGACTTTAGAAGCCAGTTATAAAACCATCATTCCAAATTTTGGTTTTGGTGTGCATGCTTCCGGTAAAAGATATTATGTGGGTATTGGTTTGCCTCATTTGATCAATCTAAGTTTAAAAGAACATGCCAGAACAATATTGAACGATGAGGAAGCTAAACAGTTCAAACATGTTTTTGCAACGGCAGGTGTTGTATTAGGAAAGGAATATGGAAAGGTTAAAGTAAAGCCTTCAGTGTTGTATAAATGGTCGCAAAACTCACCGATGGATTTTGATATCAATCTATCCTTATTGTTCATTGACAGGGTTTGGGTAGGTGCCAGTTGGAGAACAGGAGGAGATTATGAGAATAGAAAAGGAGAATCGGTTATTGGTATCGTAAAATTCAAAGCTACTCAACAATTGGAGATTGGTTATGCGTACGATCATACTTTATCTCGAATCAGTCAGTTTAATAATGGATCGCATGAAATAATGTTAGGTTTTGAATTTGGTGGCAAAGGAAAACAATTCGTTACACCACGTTATATCAGATATTTTTAATCCATCGATTCATAAGAATTAGAAGTCAAGACAATACAACGAAAAACTAAAAAGATGTACAGACTAACCCTTATATTAATTTGTGTGATGCTCTTAGGCATGTTAACTGCAAATGCCCAAAGTAAGCAAACAAAATTTGCGGATAATTATTTCGAAGCATTTGACTTTGAAGCAGCGGCAAAAAGCTATCAGGCACTACTGGAGAAAAAGAATATTGATGATAGATTCTACATTCTTTCTAAAATTGGTGATAGCTACCGACTATTAAACGACACAAAAGAAGCCGAGAAATGGTATGCCAAAGCTGTAGATGAGTCCGGAGCAAGCTCAGAGATCGTTTATCAATATGCTCAGATGCTTCGTTCTAACAGCAAATATGCAGCGGCTTTAACTGAATTTAAAAGATACCAAACGATGGAGCCGACAGATCCTCAGATTGATGAGATCATATCCGGTTTAATTCAGGTTGAAAAGTTATTATCACAAAATGAATCATACACAATAGAGATAACACCTATTAACAGCACATCTTCTGATTTTGCTCCATATTTATATGAAGATCAACTTTATTTTGCCAGTAATGGTTTTGCATCTTCCGGTGCTAAAAAAGATGTTTGGACAGATATGCCTTTTTTGCAAATGCAGAAAGTTGAGGTTAGCGCATACAATCAATTTGGAGAAGTAACCAAACTAAGCAGTAAAAGATTAAATGGCAGTTTCCACGATGGTCCCATTTGTATTGATCCCAAAACAAAAGATCTTTATTTAACCAGAAGCAATTATAAAGATAAGAAAGTAGTAAAAGATGATGGCGACAATGTGAATCTAAAATTAATGCGTAAAGCGCAAACCGGAGAAGGGTTATGGGATGGTGACATCATTGATGATTTTCCCTTTAATAGTGATGATTACTCCGTTGGTCATGCAGCCATCAGTGCTGATGGACATACCATTTATTTTGCAAGTGATATGCCACATGCCGACGCTCAAGGAGGAGTTGATATCTATTCGGCCACTCGTGAAGGAGAAAGCTGGGGAAATCTAAAAAACTTAGGACCCAAGATCAACTCAAGAGGTAATGAAAGGTTTCCATTTGTTTCCGCTGAAGGACATTTACTCTTTGCTTCTGATGGTCATCCCGGATTAGGTGGTATGGATATATTCGAAGCCATTCCGGATGCTGAAGGTGGAGATTGGGCTCATGTATTAAATTTAGGAGCACCTCTAAATACAAATTATGATGACTTCGCATTGGTTTTAAAAGAGAATGTAAGAGAGGGTTATTTTACTTCTAATCGTCCAAGCGACTATGGAAGTGATGATATTTATAGTTTTATTGATGG
>JAGQYH010000378.1 GCA_020436175.1 Bacteroidota bacterium | reverse complement strand
CTTTCATCTACAAAAGAAATATCCGGACATACCGTTTCATTGGTTCGTTGATTGGTATAAGATTTAGGGCTTTCATAGCCTTCATAATTGGCCTTTACAGATTCTACTTTCCTTTTATTGACCCATTGCAAAGCCTTCTCAAAATACTTGTCACTTACAACTGTATCCATATTTAAAATTTATTGGTGTAGGGTATATTATACAAAAAAAAAGGCACTATTCCTAATCAACCTCTATCATCAAACTACTTCAAAGGGTAGAAAAATGGATTTTTTTAAAGAATTTGGCGCGCGTTATTGACATTTTTTAGGAGTTAAAATACCTTTACCCATAGATAGTTGTCAAAAAACTCCGAACATTGATCGGTTGATACCCAAACTATTTACTCCCCCACCACGAACACTCCTTTAATGTAATACCCCTTATAACATTAAAAAATTTATGCTTGTTTTCAATGAATAAATCATTGATCTCAATTGAAGCAAGTGTTTTAAAAATGAGAGAGGTGAAAAATAGTTGTATTGCTTTAATGGGCACAGTGGCCATGTTTTTGGCCGGCTTGGTTGCGAACGCACAAACGGATACGGCATTTACCGTGATGAACGGTACGCATTGCAACGGCCAACATCCTGATGGTGCTTGGTTAACAGACGAAACATGGGAATCGTCCAATGGTTTAAAATTACCTCCGGAAGAAGACTGGCCGGGAAGTAAAATCATCATTCGTAACAATATTATTATCTGTAACAATAATGATATTGACTTGTCGGAATCTAATGTAGATACCGTTATCATGAGAAGCGGATCTTCCATTAACTACCGTGCCAACTCTACATTAATATTGCCGGAAGGTGCGGTTTTGATTATGGAAGAAAACACCTCGATCGCTGTCACCAATCAAAGCCAAGGCACCTTATTGCAAATTGGAAATGATTCTATTTGGGGAAAAGAGATTTTATGTACTATTCAAATAGATGGCCCAAGAGTGATCAGTAACGTAACCAGAATATGCGAAGAAGAAATTTTACTACCTGTTGAGTTATTATCCTTTAATGCCGATACTGTTGGATCTTCTGTAATGCTTACTTGGATAACTTTAAGTGAGACCAATACAGATTATTTCGAGATCCAACATTCCATGGATGCTATTCATTGGACGGCACTTGACCAAGTTCCGGCCAGTGGATTCAGTAAGCAAGCACAATTTTATTATTGGAATCATGAAAATCCGGCAAAAGCCATCAACTACTACAGAATTAAGCAAGTTGATTTTGACGGCCAATATAGTTTCTTTCCTATTGTGCACGCACAATTGACCTCCAATTTGAGTTGTAAAATAAATAACCCAATAGATGACAAGCTATACTTAACGGTTCAATCCTACAACAAAAAAGATATAGGAATAGCTGTAACGGCTATGATCTTAAGTCCAAATGGTGCCATCAATGTAAGGGAAAGATTGATCATTAATGAAGGTGAAAACAACTTTGAACTGAATGTCGGACATCTTAAAAGCGGGATGTATTTTGTGAAAATTCTTTCTGGAGCAGAACAAATTTTATCAGAGAAGGTCATTAAATGGTAAGGCGTATATTTGCCGAATGCAAGATTATCGATCCATCAATAAAGACCTATGGGACAAATGGGCACAACTGCATCTTAATGCTGCATTTTACGACACCGATAGCTTTAAAAAGGGTGAAACCACTTTAAAAAGCACAGAGTTAAGTCTTTTAGGCAACATTAAAGGCCGCAGCATTCTTCATTTACAATGTCATTTTGGACAAGACACGCTATCATTAGCAAGAATGGGGGCCGATGTTACCGGCATAGATATTTCTGAAAAAGGGATTGAGATTGCACGGGAATTGGCTGCCGAACTTCAACTTCCCGCCAAATTTGTATGTAGCAACGTTCTGGAACTGGATCAAAATTTAAAGGGTCAATTCGATATTGTTTATACTTCTTATGGCACCATCGGTTGGTTGCCCGACTTGCAACAATGGGGCAAAATTGTAAATCACTTTTTAAAACCGGGCGGTCAATTTGTAATGGTAGAATTTCATCCATTATTGAATATGTATGGCGATAGAACTCATTTTAAGGAGATCAAATACGGTTATTTTAAAACGGATGTAGTTATTGAAGAAGAAGTGGGATCTTATGGCGACCCAACGGCAACAGAAGTAAAAGGACGATCGGCTACTTGGGATTACAGCTTAAGTGAAGTGATCATGGCATTAAGG
>JAGQYH010000377.1 GCA_020436175.1 Bacteroidota bacterium | reverse complement strand
TAATAAACGATCATGCCGTAGCCTATTACCAACATTAAATGTAAAGGAATCAAGTGATAAAATTGATAGTAAATGCCGATCGCGATGC
Source organism: Bacteroidota bacterium (assembly GCA_020436175.1). Classification (GTDB taxonomy): domain Bacteria; phylum Bacteroidota; class Bacteroidia; order Chitinophagales; family JADIYW01; genus JAGQYH01. The sequence goes on along the minus strand of JAGQYH010000377.1, from coordinate 2,159 downwards.
CCGAAAGGAAATAGAGCAGTAAGATGATCTCTAAAATCACCTGTCCGGCTAAGCCCTTTCGGATATAGGAAAACTTCGACCATTGATCGATCGATTTTTGGTTGGTAAGATTAAATTTCGGTGTTCTGATAAAATCCGATTTCTTTCCGGTGAAGCCTTCGATGGTTGCTATAGCATTGTTGAGTGACAATCCCATAGTGAATAAGAGAAAGGCAGTAAAGCGTCCGAGAAAACTTTGCCATGGATGTTTCATATTATGATTGCTATGAAAGAAGGAAACTCCGCCTGTAAAAAGCACGATTAATGTGCTGAAAATAAACAATGACATGTAAGGAATAAACGACTTTAACGAAGTGGTATAAAATATGAAGATCAATGGCACGCTCATGGCATAAAGCAAGAAGGATAACAAATAGGTTGAGCCTGCAAAAATATGAGTTAAGCCAAACCATTTTTGTTTGCCACCGGCACTACTTTTAATCAGTTGGTTAAACAGTTTTACCCCAACTTGCGTGCCGCCTTTGATCCATCTGAATTGCTGTGATTTAATACCGGAAATATGGGCAGGTAATTCGGCCGGAGCAATAATATCTTCCTTGTATTTGAATTGCCATCCTTTCATTTGAGCGCGATAACTTAGGTCAAGGTCTTCCGTAAGGGTGTCAGGTGTCCATCCGCCCGCGTCTTCGATACAAGATTTTCTCCAGATACCGGCTGTACCGTTGAAGTTGATAAAATAGCCATACTCGTTTCTACCGGTATGTTGCACACTAAAATGTATGTCGATAAAGAAGGCTTGAATCTTTGTGAGCAAAGAATAGTTTTCATTCAAATGTCCCCATCGGGTTTGCACCATGCCTATTTTTGGGTCTCTGAAATAAGGCAATGTCGCTTTTAGAAAATCCGGTTGAATGATAAAATCGGCATCAAAAATGGCAACGTATTCTCCCTTACAATGTGGCATGGCTGCTTTCAGTGCACCGGCTTTAAATCCATCTCTGTCCGTTCGGTGCAATACACTGATGTCAAAGCCATTATCGACCAATTCTGTTGCAATTCTTTTAGAAATGTCAACAGTTTCATCTGTGGAATCATCCAACACCTGTATTTGTAGTCGGTCTTTCGGATAATCTAAAGTGGCAGCAGATCGAATCACCCTTTCTGCTACATACTTTTCATTGAAAATTGGAATTTGCACGGTAACCAACGGGAAATGTTCCGGGAATGGAGGGTTAATTGCAGGACTGTTTTCTTGTTTTCTTTTCGATTTAAGATAATTAACGGCTAAGATAAATTCGGTTATGCAAAACGTCATGATTATGATCAGGATCAAGAAAATGATTCCAAAATAAATCCATGACCACGCGATATGTATAACACTAAGTTCCATCAATGCAACAAAAATCTGCTTTTAATTTTGTTTAACTGACTTAAATGCATACTTAATGATGATGGCTATGATTTTATAACCTGCCATTAAACTACCTTTTACAGTACCCGAAACTTTTGAATGCCCGATCCTTCTTTTATAGTCAACGGCAACTTCCGTTATATTCATTTGTTTTTGCAACGCTTTTATTTGCATTTCCACCGTCCAGCCATAATTTCTATCCTGCATATTCAATTCGTTCAATTGTTGTAAACCAATGGCTCTAAACGGCCCAAGGTCGGTATATTGAAATTTGTAGATCCATTTGATTAAAGTAATGGCCAACCAATTACCAAAAACTTGTTGAGGTGTTAAGCTGCCACTTTCCGCTTTTCCCAATCTTCTGCTGCCGATAACCATATCCATTTTGGACGATAGAATAGGAGCAATAACTTTTGGTAATTGTTCGGGATAATCTGAAAAATCGCCATCAATGAAAACAATAATGGCATTGTCCTTTACGCTTACTTTTTCATTCACATAGGCAATTCCTTTTAAACATGCCGCACCATAACCTTGTTCCGGCTCATCCAAAACGGTCGCCCCGGCATTTTTAGCCACTTCTACGGTATTGTCTTTTGAATTGTTATTGACAACAATTACTTCGGTGAGTGTGGAAAGTGGCAATTGTCGGATGACTTTATCTATGGAACGTTCTTCATCAAAAGCCGGGATGATCACAAATATTTCGGGGGTCTGATTCAATAGGGAGCTTTTACTAATAGGTGAA
>JAGQYH010000376.1 GCA_020436175.1 Bacteroidota bacterium | reverse complement strand
ATCGGACAAAAACGCTCTCCGAAATCCACAACGGCAACTTACAAGTGTCCGTTATCTCCATCTATCACACAACCCATACCTCACTAAAATACTAATCAATAAACATTAATAATTAACCCTTCAAATCTCAATGCATAATCTTGAAGACCAATTCTTTTAATAATTCATAGTCGCCAATATTATTGGTTTGGCCCACTCCTTTGGCTTTCGCATCGGTTAAAGCTATTTCCATCAAAATATATTCTGTTTTCGGTAATGAATAGTTTGCGGCGCCTTGTTTATAATCTTTAAAGAAGTAGGCATTTACCCCAATGCTTCGCATGGCATCACTATCTGACATTCCTTTGGCATGGTGCAACTGATACACCTTGGTGAAGTAGTTGAATACAATGGATAAAACAAATATCAAAGGTCCGGCTTTCGGATTCTTTTCAAAATATTTGATGATCTGTATCGCCTTTAAATAATTCTTGGAAGCAATGGCATTGGATAGCTCAAAGGCATTGAAATCCTTACTAATGCCAATATACTCCTCAATATGATCGGCATTGATCTCTGTTCCTTCCGGAACATTCAACAGCAATTTGTTGAGCTCATTAGTGATCTTGGCCAAGTCGTTGCCCAAATGATCGGTTAACAACAGTGCCGATTTTTGATTGATCTTTCTTTTATGCTCTTTAAAAAATCCCACGATCCAATCCGGCACCTGATATTCCCTCAGCCTACTGGTTTCCAGATAAACGGATTTTTTCGGTACCAGCTTTCCAAATTTGGTTCGCTTATCCAGTTTCTTATGCTTGTGATTAAAGACCAACACCGTAGAGGCCACCGGATTTTCGAGATAAGGCACAAAAGCATCAAAATTCTTAAAATGCTGAGCTTCCTTCACGATCACCAATTGTCTTTCGGAAAAAGCCGGATATCGTCGGGCGGCATTCACTACTTCCTGCGGTTCGCTGTCTTTACCATAAAAAACATGCTGATTAAAATCTCTTTGCGTCTCCGTTAACGCGTTTTTTTCGATCAATGCGGTCAAGGTATCAATGTAATAGCTTTCTTCTCCACTGAAGAAGTACACCGGCTCAAACTTTCCGGCTTCCAAAGCTATTTTTATTTTTTCGAACGACATTTATATACCTTTGCCAAAACTACTATTTTATGTCCACTAGCAGAAGTTGTTTATGAAGATTGTTGAAAAAGAAGGCAAGCGGTATGTTTTTGATATCATCAGAAAAAAATACCTGGTCTATACTCCTGAAGAGAAAGTGCGGCAACAGATCATACAATGGATGATCCATGAATTGAAATATCCCAAAAGTAACATTTCAGTAGAAAAAGCCATTGCCATTAACGGCAGAACCAAACGCTACGACATTGTGGTTTATAAAAATGCCGTTCCCTGGATGTTGGTGGAATGTAAAGCAGAAAATGTAGCTATTCAACAAACTACTTTTGATCAGATCGGTGCTTACAACATTGAGTTAAAAGTGCCTTATTTGTTTGTCTCCAACGGCAGTAATCATTACATACTGGAAATCGATTTTGAACGTAAAGCTTATCATTATTTGCAGGAAATGCCGAGGTATTAGGATGTGCAGATGTGCAGATGGGTGGATGTGCGGATGTGTGGATGTGCGGATGTATGGATGTATGGATGTATGGATGTATGGAAGATAATTTTTCTTCAATTAAAATCTTAGTTGTTATGACTAAAATTAAAGCTAACAATAGATAGTGTTTGTAATTCTCTACTTATACCTAATAAACCGCTAACGTCCACAAATCCATATAGCCACATTTCCAAATAGCCATAAATCCATATAGCCACATTTCCATACAGCCATCTACCTCACCAAAGTCACATTTCCCTTCTTCAACACATTGGCTCCACCAACGCAAAACAATCGCATGATGTAACCATAAGTGTCTGCCGGTACGTCTTTACCATCCAATCTTCCATCCCAACCATTAACGAAGTCTGTTCCTTCATACACCAAATTTCCCCATCTGTCATAAATTTCCAACTCCATGGCATTGATAAACAAACTGGTAGGTCTGAACAGATCATTTAAACCGTCGCCATTCGGACTGAATGCATTAGGGATAAACACTTCCCCTATCTCGCACTCTTCAATCAAAGGAAAGAACAATCGCTTTCTGGTTTGATCACAGCAACCGTTGGCGGCATAAATAAACAAAGTCACATCAAAGGTATCCGACTGCTCATAACTGTGCAAAGGATTTTGAACA
>JAGQYH010000375.1 GCA_020436175.1 Bacteroidota bacterium | reverse complement strand
CCTATTGGATCTTTTAACGCCCATTGCCAAATCCTATCCGGCGGAGATGGGCATTTTAACCACGAGTGCTGCATTACAAATTCATGGCGGATATGGCTATACCACTGATTATGTCGCTGAGAAATACTTTAGAGAAATTCGTATCCATACATTACATGAAGGCACTACAGCCATGCATGGAATGGATCTGTTGGGCCGAAAAATAATGATGAAAAACGGTCAGGCAGTCATGTATTTGATGCAAGATGTGATGGGAGACATTTCCAAAGCCAAATCGAGCGAAGCCTTAAAAATATATGCTCAAACGCTTGAAACAAAGATGATGAACTTGCAAGAACTTACCATGCATTTAGTTGGAGTGGCTCAAAAAGAAGGACCGGATGCTTTCCTTTCAGATGCTACGCTTTACCTTGAGTTGTTTTCTATTTTGGTAGTAGGTTGGCAATGGTTAAAAATGGGTGTTGTGGCTGAACAAGAAATTGCAAGCTCAAATTCAAATTCAAACACAAATTCAATCTCAAATCAGTTTTTGGAAAGTACTTTAAAAACCTTAACCTTTTATTTTGAGTATGAAGTCCCGAAAACTATTGGCTTACTCACTCGACTAAAAAGCACCAACAGAGTTACTTTGAATATCAATGAAGACTTGTTGATATAAGTTTGGCTTGAGGATAAGCAGACTAAACTTTATCACCGGCTAGCAATGTTTGATATACCACTTTTTTAGATGGATATAAGAATGCGGTATTCATGATTTCCAATACCATCATCACTCTTCCATCTTCAAATACGTAAGGAATATATTCTAGTCTGGCATTCTTTAAGTGACGTTGTAACTCTACATCGATCTTACCTTTGTACTTCTGAATACCTGGCTGAATATGCTCACTTTTTACGTGGATGATCTGATCATTTGCCATGGCAACAAAAATAGGAATTACACGACGGTGAAAGTGACTTCTTATCGACATTTTATGGAAAAAGCCTTCATTCTGACTCTATATTATTGAATTAGTAGAGTGATAGATATGTTGGTTAAAACCTTTAGTAGCGCCGTGCAAGGCGTAGATGCATTTACCATTACAGTAGAAGTGAGTGTGGGTGGCGGCACCAAATATTTTATGGTGGGTTTGCCGGATAATGCTGTAAAAGAAGCATGGCAACGTATTGAAACTGCTCTGCTACACAATGGTTTTAAAATGCCTAGAATTAAGATCGTCATTAATCTTGCTCCGGCAGATATTCGGAAGGAAGGCTCTGCCTATGATTTAGCCATGGCTATCGGTGTTTTGGGCGGATCCGGACAGATCTCAGATGAAAAGCTGGAAGAATACATCTTAATGGGCGAATTGTCTTTAGATGGCAGTATCCAACCGATAAAAGGAGCCTTACCGATCGCTATCCAAGCCCGAAAAGAAGGATTTAAAGGAGTCATTCTCCCGAAGGAAAATGCCAGAGAAGCCGCCATTGTAAGCGATCTCCAAGTATACGGTGTAAGCAATTTAAGTGAAGTAGCCAATTTTTTAAATGGGAAATCGGAACTAGAACCTACCGTGGTTTCCACTCGGGAAGAATTTTATGACGGTCAGAAACTAAATGATTTTGATTTTTGTGATGTAAAAGGCCAGCAGAACATCAAACGAGCTTTGGAGATCGCTGCTTCCGGTGGGCACAACTTAATCCTGATCGGACCACCCGGAGCCGGTAAAACCATGTTGGCCAAAAGACTACCAACTATACTGCCTCCACTGTCTTTATTGGAAGCATTAGAAACAACTAAAATCCATTCTGTGGCGGGCAAACTGAATGGCAACGGTGCTTTAGTACATCATCGTCCCTTCAGATCACCGCATCATACCATTTCGGACGTGGCTTTGGTAGGCGGCGGCACCAATCCGGCACCGGGAGAAATTTCAATGGCACACAATGGTGTTTTATTTTTGGATGAACTGCCTGAATTTAAACGTACCGTTTTAGAAGTAATGCGCCAACCTATGGAGGAACGTAAAGTAACCATATCGAGGGCCAGGGTTACAGTAGATTATCCGGCTAACTTTATGTTGGTGGCGAGCATGAATCCTTGCCCATGTGGTTACTACAATCATCCGGAAAAAGAATGTGTTTGTGCTCCGGGCATCGTTCAAAAATATTTGAATAAGATCAGCGGTCCGTTATTGGACAGGATCGATCTGCATGTAGAAGTTACACCGGTAGCGTTAAGTGAATTATCCAGTAAAACTCAATATGAGAAG
>JAGQYH010000374.1 GCA_020436175.1 Bacteroidota bacterium | reverse complement strand
CCGGTATTCCTAAAATTTTATGGAACGATCAGTTTGACGCTATTCTACCAATGGCCATGGCATTATGCGAACACCTTTATATCAATATCAATGAAAATGACAGAGCACTCTCACAAGTGCCTTATAAAGATTTGCGTTTTGCTGCGGAAATGCGGAATAGGTTTCCGGCGCACAACCAGTGCAGATTGTCTCCTATTATGGCGAAGTTACGTGTTACGAAACATCCTTTGGAAATTCAACAAATACAAACAGCCTGTGATATTACTAAAGATGCATTTAATCGTGTGTTGCGTTTCACCAAACCGGGTGTCGGAGAATATGAGATTGAAGCGGAGATCACTCATGAATTTTTAAGGCAAAGAAGCTCGGGTCATGCTTATTCACCAATTATCGCTTCAGGTGGTAGTTCATGCGTATTGCATTATATCGACAATAATAAAGCATGCAAGGATGGAGAAATCTTATTGATGGATTTTGGTGCCGGTTATGCTAATTATGCTGCCGATCTTAGTAGAACTATTCCGGTGAATGGTAGGTATTCTAAAAGACAAAAGGATGTTTATAATGCCGTGCTCAGAATATTTAAAGAAATGCGTTTTATGATGCGTCCGGGAGCTTCTATGGAGGAGTTGAGGTTAGAAACCGGGAAACTGGTGCAATCAGAATGTCTTCAATTAGGATTGATCGACAAAGCGGATATCCAAAATGCTTCGGAGGACAATCCTGCTTGGCGCAAATACTTTATGCATGGTTTAGGACATTCGTTAGGATTGGATGTACATGACTTGGCGGATAGATACCAGCCATTATCTGAAAATTGTGTTTACACTTGCGAACCTGGCATTTATATACAAGCAGAAGGTTTAGGTGTTAGAATTGAGAATGATATATTAATTACCGATGGTGATCCTATTGACCTGATGGCAGAAATTCCAATTGAAGCGGATGAGATTGAGGCGTTAATGAATTAATGAAATAAGTAGTTTTCATGATACTTTTTCCTTCAGTATTCCTTGTTCGACGTTCTTAATTTTTTTTGATTAACGATTGTAGTACAAATACTGATGATTTTAGAATATGAATTCTATTGGGGAGATGGTAAAGTGATCTTTTAACCCGCTTATGCTTTACTCTGAACACGTTGCATTTACCTGCCGTATAGGTATACTCCAATCCTTATATATTACTTGCTCCTAGTGCCATTCGCTTATCAAACATCTTCGATATTTGATGCCTCATTTAACACTAGAAGCAGCTTAACGGATAGAATACTCTGTCCGAGCTGGGAATACCAATCAGGTGTTGAAAGAAAAGTGGATGAAGGAACAACACCAACTGCCTGATGATGGGCAGTTGGTGTTGTTTTGAAATTTTACAATTACTTTCACGTTAATAATATTTTTCCCAACTATTCAGATACGATAATACATTATTCAACTATTATTGGTTTTTTACTTTGGTAAACCTTTAGTAATTTACTTATCTGATCTTTATCTATCATTATATATTTCCCTTTAGAAGAATCTATTTTTTGTTCTAATAATTTATTGCCTCCTCCTTTAATTGTAAGCTTAAGGAAGTCACATGTATTAATCTTTTTTGTCTCTATAATAGAACCATTTTCAATTAAATAAATATCTTGATCTAAGCATTTAAAAAAGCTTGACAAGACAACTCCTATAGAAAAATCTGTTGTAACTGTAAGCTCAAATTGTGAATCATTAAAATATACTTCGATTTTATCTTGGTCAAATCCAGAACCTAAATAAAAGAAAACACCTCCTTGATTGCTAGAAATATCTTTAGAACTAGAACATCCGTTTAAGCTTAAGAAAAACATCCCTATTACTATAATTATCCACTTCATAACTAAATCACTTTTGTCGCCTCTCAGCTTGAGATTTGAGCGCAGGATTTTATCGAAGATAAATCATTTGATGCGGAAATGGCAAGTAGTACAATTAAATGCCGAACAATATTAAAGCAACTCATCTTTGCTGCTATATAAACTCAATACCTTTAGGCTTCTGTTCCAATAAAAAAGAGTCGTAAAAGCATATACTCTTACGACTCTTCATCATTTTAGCATTTAAAATATTATCTCTGAATTTCTATTTCAAGACAATCCGGTGTTAAGCAATCATCACATTCTACTTGAGTTACCGTGATCTTCAATCTTTGGGCGCTTTCACAACCGCTGATCAATGCTCTTTCACCTACATAATAGATACCTGCTGTGCTAGGCGTAAAGCTGGTGGTACCAACTGC
>JAGQYH010000373.1 GCA_020436175.1 Bacteroidota bacterium | reverse complement strand
CATAGCACAGAGTAAACAGATGATCAGTAACAATCGTGTGCCGGATAAACCATCTTTAAAGGTTTCTGCCACTTGTCGGTAACTGTTATGTTCTACTACCTGTTTATAAAGTAGATAACTTAAGGTGATAAAAATCAATACCTTTAGCAGAAATATTAACGACTTTTTTTGATGAATTGTGGACATTAGGGTTTCTAAATTTCTTGATACTAATCGAAATTGGAAAACGCTGATTCAGGTTGAAAGATACAAACAACTTCTTAGTGAGCAGTAAAAAAATCATATTAGGAATTGACCCGGGAAGTAATATCACCGGATATGGAGTGGTTATAAAAGAAAAAAAAAAAGTGAGTTTGGTGACGATTGGGCATATTCACATGGAAAAGTACGATGACCATTACGACAAACTAAGTAGGATCTTTCATAGAGTGAAGGAATTAATTGCCACCTATCAACCACATGAAATTGCTTTGGAAGCTCCTATTTATGCACAAAACATTCAGTCTATGCTTAAATTAGGGAGAGCACAAGGCATGTCGATTGCAGCAGCTTTAAATTCTCATATTCCTATTTTTGAATACTCTCCAAAGTCGGTGAAGAAATCTGTAACCGGTAATGGCAATGCTTCCAAAGAGTCGGTTGCCTCCATGCTGCCTCATATTTTAAACACGCCCATTGATAAAGACCAGTTGGACGCCACAGATGGTTTGGCTGTAGCGGTTTGTCATCATTTCCAAAGTGGTAGATCTGCTGCTCCGGGGAAAAAAGCGAACACTTGGCAGGCCTTTATCAAAGAACATCCGGATAGAGTGAAGTAAAAGAAAGTTCAAATTCAAGTGCAAGTGCAAGATCAAATTTGAATGTAAGTGCAAGTGCAATTAAAAAAATGAAATTTTTAGTATCCAATTTACTTGATTGCGATAGTTGCTTTATCCTATGTGATCATTGATCATCCGAAATGTATTTGAATTTGCGTTGGATTCTGAGCTTGATTCTGAGTTTGAGCTTGCTCTTTAGTCCGAAAACTTTACAAAACTTAAATGATCTTCCCACTGACCGTTGATCTTTAAATACGTTTTCCGTAATCCCTCATTTTCAAATCCCAATTTTTCCAACACTTTTATAGAGGGTAAATTCTTTGGCATCACATTGGCTTCAATTCTATGCAAACCCATTGTGTCAAACACATATCGATTACTTACTTCTAAAGCTTCCGTGATAAAACCGCTATTCAATTCAGAAAACAACATGCTGTACCCCAAATGACAAGATTGAAATGCTCCTCGAACGATATTAGAATAACCGATATCGCCAATAACGGTGGAAGGATTGTCTTTCTTAAATAAAAACAACCGCAACAAATGATCACTTACATTCTGCTCTAAATTCTTTTGATGATATTCTAAAGTAAAGAATTCCTCCTTTCTAATGGGCGACCATTCTTGTACAAATGCTCTGTTGGACAAATGGTATTGCAACACCAGATCAGCATGTTCCGCTTGCAAAGCTTTTAGGATCAGTCTGGTCGTTTCCAACTCCATTGCCACTAAAGATTTGCACGAATGATAGCTGCTGTTTCTTCAAATGTTTCCTTAGAAAATTGCTTCTTCGGATTGGCAAAGTTAAGATCAGACATGCCATTGATCGGACATAAATGAATATGGGCATGAGGCACTTCCAACCCAATAACCGCCACACCAATCCGCTCACATGGAATGGCTTTTTCAATAGCTAATGCTACCTTTTTGGAGAACAAAAATAATTTTGACAACAGTTCGTCATCTAAATCATAGATGTAATCCACTTCTTGTTTCGGCACTACCAAAGTGTGCCCTTGATTTAATGGATTAATATCCAAAAAAGCGAAACAGTTGTCGTCTTCGGCAATTTTGTAGCACGGAATTTCTCCGTTAATGATTCTTTTAAATATGCTCGCCATGGTTGCTATATTAAATTGATATCTCCATGATCTCCAAAGTCATCAATCCACCCGGAGTTTTAACATCCACACGGTCGCCCTCTCCATGACCCAATAATGCACTGCCGATGGGTGACTTCACAGATATTTTCATCTTTTTAATATCCGCTTCGCTTTCAGAAACCAACTCATAAGTGTATTCCTTTCTCATCTTGAGATTTCTAATCTTCACTTTAGATAAGATCGTAACTTTTGATGTATCCATTTGAGACCTGTCAAGTACTCTTGCCGTTCCTAAGGCACTTTGTAATTGAGCGATCTTGGCTTCTAATAATCCTTGTGCTTCTTTTGCAGAATCATATTCAGCAT
>JAGQYH010000372.1 GCA_020436175.1 Bacteroidota bacterium | reverse complement strand
ACCGGCGCCGTTCTCTCCTACCAACGCCAGTTTCTCTCCTTCTTTCAATTCAAAAGTTAAATTTCGAACCGCCCATTTTTCCGTGCCGGGATATTGAAATCCAACATTCTCAAACCGGAAACCTTTTTGGATCTGACCTGGAACCGGCAATGCATTTTCACTGCTCTTAATCTTGGGATTAATCTCCATAAAATCAAAATAATCTTGAAGATACAGCGCACTTTCTGTGATAGATGAGAATCTTGTCAAAATAGATTGCAATAGATTTCTTAATCGATTGAAGGAACCGGATAAAAAGGTCAGGTCACCCACCGATAATACGCCGGCCACTGTTCTGATGATGATAAAAATGTAGGTTCCATAATACGCTACATCACCTAAGGTGTTGAATACACTTCCCCATAAAGATCTTTTGAGTGCCAGACGCTTATTGGCTTGGTAGTATTTTTCAGAAAGATCGGAAAACCTGTTTTTTATAAAATCCGCTAAACCAAATATCTTGATTTCTTTGGCTGTTTCATCCGAAGCACCAATAAATCTCAAATAATCCAACTCCCGTCGTTCAGGCGTCCAGCTGCGCACCAGAGAATAGCCACTTTGATTAAAATAAGTTTCACTTAAAAAGGTAGGCAACACCGCCACCACCAGCAAAAGGATCAACCAAGGCTCAAAATAGATCAAGCCGGCTGCCAGAAAAATCACGGTAATGATCTCTTGTAACTGCGTCAACACCTGTGACATTAGTACCACCCGATTGGTGGTTTGTCTGCGTGCCCTTTCCAACTTATCGTAAAAATTGGCATCTTCAAATTGATGCAAATCAAGCGTGGCGGCTTTCTCAATGAGTTGCTCACTGGTTCTGATGGAAAAAAGGTCGCCCAACAAAGCATCTAACAAGTTGATTACTCTAGTGAACAAACTGGAGAATATCGCCAAACCAAACTCTATAGCCACCAATTGCCATAAATAGATGAAGGACTTTTGTTCAGCGGCTATTTGAAGAATAATCTCATCAATGATCAATTTTCCAACGAATAGCATGGCCAAAGGAAAAACTGCCTGGCTCACCCTTAAAACAATATTTCCGATCGTTAATTTTCTGCTGGTCTGCCAAATCAATTTGAAAAATGGCGGCAGATATTTTAACGCCTGAAAAGATTCCCTAAAACTCGTTCGCTGCTTGTTCTTCTGTCTGCTTGATAATCCATCCCATATTGCCATATCCAAAAGTTATAAAACTTCTTTGAAAATAGTTTGAAAGCTTAAGAACTAATTTATACTTTGGAAAGTTCATCAGTAAAAGTTTATATGTCCTATTTAGATACCACCCACGATGTTTACAAAAAAGCAGCAGAAACACCTGATGTTGGTTTGTGTTGCACCACAACGCCTATCTGGCAATTGCCGGGCTTAGTAATTCCCGAAAAAATGATTGCCATGAATTATGGTTGTGGCAGCACAGTGCATCCACGCGACTTGGTGAATGAACCAAACATTCTATATGTTGGTGCCGGAGGTGGAATGGAGCTATTGCAATTCAGTTACTTCAGTAGAAAAAATGGAGGTGTTGTTGGAATTGATATTGTAGAAGAGATGTTGACCGCCAGCCGAGAAAATTTTAAAGAAGCAGAAAAACTAAACGACTGGTTTTCTTCTGATTTTGTCACCTTAAAGAAAGGTACCGCACTCGACCTTCCGGTGGAAGACAATTCCATTGATGTGGCGGCACAAAATTGCTTGTTCAACATTTTTAAAATGGATGATCTTAAAAAAGCATTGGCAGAAATGTACCGCGTACTGAAACCACATGGTCGATTGGTATTATCTGATCCGGTTTGTGAGCAAGCTATGCCGGAGCATTTAAAGGAAGATGCTACATTAAGGGCGCTGTGTATTTCAGGGGCATTACCACTTTGGGATTACATAAAGCTATTGACAGATGTAGGCTTTGGTACGATTGAAATTCGTGCGAAAAGACCGTATAGATATCTTACGCCTAATCATTACGATATTGATCAACCCATAATGATTGAAAGTGTAGAAGTATGTGCGATCAAAGACCCGGTGTTAGCTGACGGACCTTGTGTATTTACCGGTAAAACCGCCATTTACTTTGGCGACCAATCTTTTTTTGATGATAAAAATGGTCATGTGTTAGATTTAAACCGACCGCTTTCAATATGCGATAAGACGGCCAAAGCATTGACTGCTTTAAAAAGAAACGATATCTACATTACGGAATCCACCTGGTTTTATGATGGAGGTGGATGTTGCTAAAAAATGAAAAGGGTTGTCCCACAAAATGAG
>JAGQYH010000371.1 GCA_020436175.1 Bacteroidota bacterium | reverse complement strand
GATTTACAGAGCGATATGAAATCATTGGAGTGATTGATCATCGGTATGCCGGACAGGATGCCGGAAAAGTCCTAGATAATAAACCCAACAATATTCCCATTTTCAAGAACATTGATGAAGCTTTGGAAAAATTGGATGCCGACCATCAGCCTAAATCTTTAGTAATCGGTTTGGCACCCGATGGAGGAAGATTACCAAAAGAAGCTAAAGCTACCATCTTAACCGCATTGCAAAAAGGATTGAATGTGGACAGCGGTTTGCATGATTTTCTATACAAAGATGAAGATCTAATGGCCGTAGCCAAAGCCAATAACTGTCGCGTTAGAGATGTTAGAAGAACACCTGATAGAGATGAATTGCATTTCTTTACGGGAAAAATAGAAGAAGTCGATTGTTTGAACATTGCTCTTTTAGGCACGGATTCAGCCATTGGTAAGAGAACTACTTCCTGGATCATTGTGCATGCTTTCCGAAAAGCCGGATATAAAGCCGAAATGATTGGAACCGGTCAAACTGCATGGATGCAGGGCGCCAAATATTCAATGATCATGGACAGTTGCATCAACGATTTCGTTTCCGGTGAAATAGAACATGCCGTTCATGAAGCATGGAAAAATGAATCGCCGGATGTGATCATCATTGAAGGTCAAGGTAGCTTAATGAACCCTGCCTATCCGGGTGGATTTGAGATCTTGGCCGCCGGACGACCGGATTATGTGATCTTACAACATGCGCCTAAAAGAATTGAATACGACGGCTTCCCCGGATATAAATTGCATTCATTAACCGAACAGATCAACGCTATTGAAACCATTTCAGGTAAAAAAGTAATCGCTATTACTGTCAATCACGAAGAAATGAGTGAAGCAGAAATTAAGCCTGCTTGTGAGGCGATCACACGGGAAACCGGATTACCCGCATATGATGTTTTGGCTTTCGGTGCAGAGGAATTAATCGAAAACTTAAAACAATACTTAAAGTGATCACCTTAGACTCCTTTATAGTACTGAAAAAGCTTTCAGTAAAAAATATTCAAATTGAGCCTAAAAAGGTAAAAGCGACCTATTGTGTAGAAAAACAATCAGGCGAAATAGACACCATTGAATTGATCTATTCTTATGATGCCGCTTATTTCAACAAGAAGGAAGCAACAGACGTCAATTTAGCATCGATGATGCTGGCACAAGTGGCACTGAATTACGGATTATTTGTTGAAACCATTGAATTCGATGGTCTTTTCGACAAAACCGACCAGCGTTTTATATTGGATATGATGGAAAACACCTCCAGAGAAATTTTAACCAATAAGCTGCTCATCAAAAATGAATTCCTTAAACCACCTTTTGATAGTTTACAACCAGAGAAAAAGGAGCATTATACGCAATCAAAAGTTGTTTTCACAAATACCAATTTCGCTCATTTAAAGTTATCAAAAACAACTTCCAATACAGATAAGAACAAATACGCCATTTTAAGCAGTGGTGGAAAGGACAGCTTATTGACGTATGGAATAATCAAAGAAATTGGCGAACCATTTCCCATCTTTATTAATGAAGCCGGAAGACATTGGTTTACCGCCGTGAATGCCCATCGACACTTTAAATCTATAGAACCCAATACTGCAAAACCGTGGTGCAATAGCGATCGGGTTTTCAATTGGATGATCAAACATTTTTCATTCATAAAGGAGAACTACGCCAGCATTCGTGCCGATATCTACCCTATCCGATTATGGACGGTAGCTGTCTTTTTATTTGGTGTTTTGCCAATCGTGAGAAAGAAAAACATAGGAAATATTCTTATTGGCGATGAATACGATACAACTGTTACCGGAAACTTAAATGGCATTACCCACTACAATGGATTGTACGATCAAAGTAAATATTTCGACAATGCACTAACGCGTTATTTTATCAAAAAAGGTTGGGACATCCATCAATTTTCCATCCTAAGGAGCTTATCCGAGTTACTGATCATGAAGATTTTGATCAAGAGATATCCCGAACTACAAGAACATCAGGTTTCATGCCATGCCGCACATGAAGTTGACGGCAGAATGTACCCTTGTGGAAAATGCGAAAAATGTAGACGAATCATCGGAATGCTCAAAGCTTTAGATGAAGATCCGAAAAGATGCGGCTATACCGACCAACAGATCGAGCAAGGTTTACGGGCATTGGAAAACAAATCGGTCAAGCAAATTGGCAGTGATGCTGCTCATTTATATCATTTGATGTTAGAAAAAGGTTTGATTCATAAAAATGAATTCACAACAAAATTGGCCAAAGCCTATCCGGAGATCACCAAGC
>JAGQYH010000370.1 GCA_020436175.1 Bacteroidota bacterium | reverse complement strand
TCAGGCAGTTCATTTTCAAATCTTTTTAGGCTGTTTAAAGGCAATCAAATCGATGCGAAATACTATCCAAAAATTGTTTTCTTCATTATCATTTCGGCATTGGTTGAACCTTTTCGTTGGGTGGAAAGAATGCTGCAAAAGAAAAAAATTGAAAACTATCAATTTCAGGAGGATCCGATTTTTATTATAGGTCATTGGCGCAGTGGCACAACATTCTTGCATAATATTCTTTGTCAAGACCGGCAAATGGGATTTGTGACTACTTTTCAAGCTATATATCCTGAAACTATTTTTTCAGGAAAGCGAATGGTAAAAGGCATGATGAAAGTGATGATGCCGAAGAACAGGGCTGCGGACAACATGGAGTTAGGAACTGATTTGCCGCAAGAAGAAGAATTTGCCCTCAGCAATACACACGCCATGAGTTACTACAACTTTTGGTTTTTCCCGAAACGATGGAAAGAATATTTTAAGAATTATATCGAATTCAAAGGAGTATCGGAGGACATCAGGGAAAGGTGGAAGTCGGAATATGTAAAGCTCATTAAAAAGGCAATGATCAATACGAACGGCAAAAGGTTTATTTCCAAGAATCCACCTAATACGGGCAGGATAGATTTGCTGTTGGAATTATTTCCTAACGCGAAATTCATCCATATTTACCGACATCCCATCGATACTTTTGTTTCTACCAAAAAATATGTGGCAGAAACCATAAGACCTTTGCAATTACATGATATTGATCCTAAAGAACTGGAGGATAACATCTTGTGGACGTATGATAAATTGATGAAACGCTTTGAGAGTCAAAAGAATTTGATTCCGACGGAAAATCTGATCGACATTAAATACGAAGAGTTTGAAGAACATCCGATGGATGGCCTTAAGGCGATTTATGACCAGCTGAATATTCCGGGATTTGAGAATGCCCGTGCTCAATTTAAAGCCTATCTGAAAGAACAAAAGGATTACCAGAAAAACGAGCATGTATATCCTGAAGAAACCATCAAAAAAGTAACACAAAATTGGGGCTTTGCCATGGAACAGTGGGACTATAATGTGCAAGGAAAAACGAAGCCAACATTACAAGCACAATTCAATTAAAATCATTAAAATTAAAAACAATCAAAATATACAAATATGAATCACCAAAGCTTTTTATACGCGAGGTTAATGCCATTTTTTCTAATTGCATTTATCGCTGCCATAATAACGGCTTTAGCGCTAATTTTCTAAATTACTTGTAGCCTATCTACCGTACACTTGTCAACTTTCGGTGCTAAGCTGAAATTTTAGTTTTTGCCACCAGTGCAAACATTAAAGGAAGTTTTCCTTCAAAACCTTTTATTTGATATCCTTTTTCAGTTACCACGCTGTCTTCAAAAATGTCATAGTGTGAAAAATCGTATTCATAAAACTGATCTATGGTTAAACCCTGCGCCCTCAATGCCATGATGACTTCACTTAAGCTGTAATCCCAAGTTGCTGATCGGCCTTTGACTTCTGTGGCACTTGGATCACCATAGGAACCTATTTCATCTTCAATGACCACATCCGTTTTAAAATAGCCGTATTTGATGTCCTTAAAATGACTTCTATCGCCGTACATATTCAATAATGGATGAAATTCAACCATCACGAACTTGCCTCCCGGCTTTAAAAAGTGATTTACTATTTTGCCCCATTGTTGCAAGTCGGGCAACCAACTGATGGTGCCATAAGAAGTATAGACAATATCGAATTGCCCTTTTAAATTTTCATCCAGTTCCAGCACGTTGCTACATACAAACCGGGCAGGAAGATGAAGTTCAGCAGCCAATTCTTGTGCGATCTCAATTCCTTTTTCAGACATATCAATGCCGGTAACGTCGGCTCCCATTCTTGCCAATGATAGCGTGTCTTGTCCAAAATGACATTGTAAATGAAGAATGCTCCTACCTTTAATGTTGCCTAAAAGACTTAATTCTGTACTTTTTAAAGTGTTTTCACCCTTTTTAAAGCTATCAGTGTCGTAAAATTCAGCATTAAGATGCAGTTGTGCCCATTTGTCCCATAGGTCTTTGTTGATGGATCGATAATCTTGCATTGGGCAAATATACGCCTTACCATTTAATGACCTTCTCAGATAGAATTTGTTCGGCACCGGAAAGAATTTTTACAAAATACATTCCGCTTTTAAGATGGCCGACATTCAATTCAAAATTGTTTTCACCTTCATTAATGATCAATCTTTCTCTTACATTGATGGCGCCATTCGGACTTAAGATCATAGCCGTTACAGCTATTCCTATATCTTTTTTGTTGTAGGATTGAACCGTTAAGTACAGCTTGTC
>JAGQYH010000036.1 GCA_020436175.1 Bacteroidota bacterium | reverse complement strand
CGAAAGTTAGGCGATTGCTATCGGCAAATGAATGACCCGGTGAATGCAGAAGTCTATTATGAAAGAGCTGTTCTACAACAAAATATCAACGCTGAATATTATTTCTATTATGCGCAAGCACTAATGAGCAATAACAAATATGAAGCTGCCAAACAATGGTTTGAAACCTATAAATCCAAAGAAGAAAACAGCACAAAAGCAGATGTACTGATCGAGGCTTGTGAAAAGGCCATACATAGAATTGATGAAAACAGCGCCTATCATTTGCTCAATTTAGATATTAATAGTTCCGCTCAGGATTTTGCACCGTATTTTTTTGACAAAGGAATTTTGTTTACTTCCTCCAGGATTGAAAGTTTTATTCGAAAGAAAGATGCATGGACCAATACCGGCTATCTGGATGTTTATTATGCGCCACTCAATTGGCGAGATACCATACCCGGTGTTAGCAAAATAAAAGGTAGTGTCAATACTTTCAACTTTCATGATGGACCTGCCTGTGTTAATAAAGATGGCAGTCGAATTTATTTTACCAGAAATAATGTAGTGGATGGAAGTGCCAAAGAAAGCAGATCAGGAGACATCAAACTCAAAATATTCTCTGCCGAACGCTCAGGTGATAGCTTTAAGGATGTTAAGGAATTAGCATTTAATGGCGACGAGTATTCCACGGCACACCCGTCTGTCAGTTTTGATGAGCAAATCATCTACTTTACTTCCGACAGAGCCGGAGGTTACGGTGGTACTGATATCTATTACAGCACATATGACAAACAAAAATCTAAATGGAACAGAGCAGAGAATTTAGGTCCTGTGATCAATACCGAAGGCAATGAACGCTTTCCTTTTATTCATGAGAGCGGAACATTGTATTTTGCTTCCGATGGTCATTTAGGTTTCGGTGGATTGGATATTTTTGAAGCCATCCCCAATGATAGTCTTCCCAACACTTTTGATGAGGTTAACAATTTAGGAGCTCCTTTCAATACTTCACGCGATGACTTCAGCTACATCATAGATCAGAATAAGATCACCGGTTATTTTGCCTCTAATCGTGAAGGTGGAAAGGAAAATGACGATATTTATCAATTTACCAGTGCTACTATTCCCATTGATGTTAAAACTGCTATAAATGACACCGCCATTGCCTCAGCAATGATAACGATCTATGATATCGATAAACGAATCACATTGGATAACAACTATACAGATGTAAAAGGAAATTTCTACAGTAGATTGCAACCCAATTCAAACTATATGATCAGCGTTAAGAAAAAAGGATTTGAAACCATCCAAAAACCTATACAAACCACCTCTGTAGAAAACCCTGTCAAATTTATAATTGAAATGAAAAGAATGGCGAAAGAGCGCTCTTTAGAATAATAAACCTTAACCAATTACATCAGTCGCTCAAAAAAGTCGACTATAGAAGGGCCGATAGCCACATATATTGAATTCAAGGTCAGTTCACCTAAGAATACACCAATGATCATTCGCCAGTATTTAACTTTCAATATTCCCGTGATATAGCAAATCAGATCTGTAGGTACAGGGGGAAATATCGACCAACAATAGATAAATCCCAATTGATACTTTCCTCCTAGTTTTTGTTTCATCCAAACCGATTGAACGGGATATTTTTCTTCCAGGAATTGACTAAATCCAATGGAATCTGAAAAGTAATACAACAAGGTTGCGGAGAAAACTACACCGGCCATGGATACGGTTAAAACCTGAATTGGTTGATCCGGAAACATCACAATACCCAACAAAACAAAAGGTGTGCTAGGCACCAAAAAAAATCCTCTGATAAAACTCACTGCGATATAAGCGATCCAAACCTTATCTCCGTATTGATACATCCATTGAGATAAAAATTCGGTGTCGAAATAATGGTTTTTAAAGAGAAAAAGTAAGGCTAAACCCACTACAATTACAATCCACACCAAGTAGAAAATGCGCTGTAGTATTTGAATAGTTGACATAGTAGCAAATATAAACAGATTGTTGAACAGCTATCTAAAATATATTAGCATTAATAGGAAACGTAACTAGAGTCGGTCAATGCCTTCATAAATTCAATGATGTCTTTTATTTCAACCTCACTCAAACCCAACGAATCAGAAGGCAATGATTGATTAGTATAATTTAAATGGTGACCTACACCACCACCATTATTGTAAAACTCCATTACCTCTTCCAAATCTCTAAAAACACCATTATGCATATAGGGCGCAGTTAAAGCAATATTTCTCAACGTTGGTGTCTTAAAGAAAAATTCAAAAGATTTGTTTGGATAAAAATCATATCTGCCAAAATCTGAAGCCACTTTCCAATTTCCATTTGTATCCAATTCAGGCACACCAATATTTTCGAGTTCCGATGATTGGTAAAAAGGAGGCATTAAACCGGAAAATGTCGGAGCAAAATGACAAGTACCACACTTCGCTTTTCCCATGAATACATTAAATCCGTTTAAAGCCGACAAGGAAATGGTCTGTGTTTCACCTCTCATATATTTATCAAATGTAGTTTGATGTGCGGTCAAGCTTCTAACATAAGTAGCTAATGCATCTGTAATGGAGTGCAGATTAATAGAATTGGGCAACATATCGGCGTAGTTAGATGCAAACAAGTCCGAATAGGCACTATCCTTATTAAGCCTATCCACTATGGCGGATACATCTGACTTAAATTCTTTAGGGTTATTGAATACATGCAGCATTTGCTCTTCAAGGCTGCCGGCTCTCCCATCATACATATATTTACTTTGGTAAGCACTATGAATTAAGGTGGGCGTGTTTCGTTTCAGATGAATACCGGCTATTCCTGAAACAGATAATTCCAGCCCATCGGTAAATGCTTTCTCTTTTTGATGACAAGTGGCACAGGAAAAGGAGTTGTTATGACTTAGCAATGGATCATTAAATAGTTTTCGGCCTAGTTCTATCTTTTGAACTTGATTTTCAGTATGAATGCCATAATTGCTATAGTAGGAAGCCTCCAGAAAGTTTGGATCATATAGATTGACCGCCTCATGATCAACCGGCGAAACACCTTTGAATGGAGAAGTTAATGGAATAATGATCCGCTTGTACGGCTGTAAAAAGTTGATCAGATCAATTTTGTCATCATACTGCTCTAGCAATATAGGCAACGCTGCTGCCAAAGAATCATCAATGCAATGGTTTAAGTATTCATGGATGTTTTGCACTTGAGCGTTGAAAACCTTTTTAGACAGTGGCTCCCCCAAATTAGAAAAATCAGTGATGGTTAATGTTTCCATCCGTATCAGCTGAATTGAAAGAGCATTGATGACACTCTGTTCATCTATGGCCACATTGCTTATGAAATTGGCAAAATACATCACCTGCTGTTCAATGTATTGGGCTTCTAGTTTGATTTGATTTAAGTCGATTGAATCTTCTTTTAAGTATTCGGCTATAACTTGAAATCCATGCGGCATGATTAGATGAGCACCGGGTGTACTGTTATCTTCCTTAACAATGGGCGCACCATTGAGCAAATCATACCATTCTTGATCATAATATTCCATTAGAAAACCAACAGAATGAAATGAAAGTAAACACGATTCAAAAGCTTCAGGCATTAAGGATTTGTCGGTTGTATGGAGCAATTTATCTAACGAAGCCTCCAGGGACAATAGTGAATTTTTATAGATTGCTTCGGCCTCAAATACTACCTTCTTTTCATTTGAGTTAGGTAAAACCTCCGATTTTTCGAACTTATTAGCTGTAGTTTGGCAGCTCGACCAAAGTATTGAAAATAGAACTATCAGTAATTTCGATCTCAGTTGCCCAATCATTTTTTGTAGTTCATTGTGGCTAATATTTCCACTTTTATTTCAAACTATAATTTCATTAAAGAATCAATATCACTTGCATTCTTATCAGGATAAACCCTGAATAACGTATTTCGATTATATTCAAAAGGTTGTTCTAATTTTTTGAGTATAGCTTCATCTCTTTTATAAACGTCGGGTAAATAAAACATCGTACCGTCAGAAAACAAGCCGGCGGTATAGTACAATAGTTTTACATTAACATCTCTCTTTAAATTAACTGTTTTGGTTTTCCTCGTTTCGATCACTTTATCGATCTTCTCCCTATCCCATGCCTTTTTATCATCCAACAATATTTCAGCTAATTGCAAAGGGTTCTCCACCCTAATACATCCATGACTGAAAGCTCTTGAGGTTTTCGAAAACAAGGTTTTACTTTGTGTATCATGCAGATAAACCGAATATTGATTTGGAAACATAAATTTCACTACGCCCAATGCGTTATCCGATCCTGGTTTCTGCCTAATAATATAGGGAAATTTACCGGCAGACAATTCCTTAAAATTAACCGAACCGGCATCAATAGCTTTTCCCGAATGATTTAAAAGTTCCATATTGTTCCTTGCCAAATAGGACGATCCTTGCACCTTTAATTTGGGTAAAATTTCATTGGTGGCAATAGAGTATGGCACCGTCCATGTAGGATTGAAATCAATATACTTCATGGGCGCCGTAAAAATGGGTGTTTTATGATAAGGCTGCCCTGTAACTACATTACACTCATAGATCAATTCATTTTCTTTCTTGACGTACAATTTAAAAGCTGCGATATTCACTTCAATCGAGTATTCTTCCACCTCGTCATGCAACCAGCGAAGTCTTTCTAAGTTAACCTTCAATTTTTCAATTCTCTGTTTGGGAGAAAAGTTTAACAATTCAATTGTCTTGAGACCAATAACACCATCAGCTTCCAATCCATGTACATTTTGAAAAGCAACTATGCCTTTGTATAAAGAAGAATCGAACACCATTGAATCAGTAACAAATTCATTCCATTGGCAACACAATGATAATCGTTCTCTAATCAGCGGTACGTATTGATTGGTATCCCCTATTTCAAGTTTATCGAAACCTTCTATGGTTGTCCAATCTTCATTTACCAGTTCTCTGTAGTATAGAATAGCGTTCATCATTGCCCTGTATTCCAGTTTTGCCGGACGTAAATTATCAAAGCCTTCAAACAATTTTTTCTCTTGAATGATCTCAAAAAAACTTTTAATAGTGGATTCTGAAATGGTTCGATTCTTATAATTCCAATTAGGGTCTATCTCTGCCGGATCAACTTTACCGATCAGCAAATGAAAACCATACATCAGTATAGCGTCTGTTAAAAGTATATCATGCTTAGCAAACAACGATTCTTCCATATTTTCATCATCCATGTTGGCTAATACCTCTCTAAGTTGATTCAGTTCTTCCTGATGATAATCTTCTGGGCGCAATCCATCCAAATAGGATAACTCCAAAGCCCTGTAGGCATCGGTGATATTCTTCTTGCTGGTCCAAATAAACTTCTCATTATTATGTTGATATAACCGAGGCAATAGATTTACGGAAAAAAGTTGAATTTCATCTATGGTATGCTTTTCATTATTGGACAACCAAGCATCAATCAATTCTTTTTGTCTGTCTTCCGGAATACTTGACCATTTGACATTGTCTGTATTTTCAATGTCCATAGTGTCCGCAATTTCATCTTGATGCGGGGTGGTAACATCAAACTGAAAAGGTTGTATAGCCTTACCTTTTTGACAGGAAATCACTGCTACACCTAAGATCACTACTAACCATAAATATATTCTCATAATTGATTTTATCAATTTTAACTACTTGATCGCAAAGCTACAAAAGAAAAGCCTTTGCATGTTGACCGATATGGAAATTACCAAGACCCCTTTATAAATTACTTAATTTTCAAAAGCGGAACTGAAATGCATATTATATTCCTAAACCTTCGTTCTTTAAAAGATCATTCACTCTTTCCAGAATAAAGTTGTAAGTAAAGAGGAAAGTCAAGTTATTGTATGCTACGGAAGCATTGGAAATTGGAGCGGATGCAAAGGACGAAGCTGACAAATCAGCCAATGCAGGAAGATTATCATTGAACGAAAACCCATAATCGATACCAATAGTAAAATTGTTCCTATCAATATTGACCTGTAAACCTTGCGTTACATGATATACATCAAAATAGGAATAATGAATTCTGGGATCAAAATAGTCGGAAGGACTATTATTAAAATTGAAGTTAGTCCTTAATCCTCCCAAATATCTAAAACGATCGTTTAGCGTAATTTCCCAACCTAGATTAAAATTGAATATCTG
Organism: Bacteroidota bacterium; assembly: GCA_020436175.1. Classification (GTDB taxonomy): domain Bacteria; phylum Bacteroidota; class Bacteroidia; order Chitinophagales; family JADIYW01; genus JAGQYH01. Next base: position 8,051 of record JAGQYH010000036.1, on the reverse strand, counting down.
TCTTCTGCTATCTTCCAGTACAAATCCATCCGTACCATTGATCAAAGGATTCAAATCCTTTTCCGATGTTGTAATAAGTTGATATGTATTGATTTTTGTAAAATATTCGGTGGATGCTGCAATCAAGTATTTGTTCCCACTTACTTCTATTCCAACTCTAAGAGCCATTGGTGTTTTAAACTTACCTTTGCTTTTAAAGGAATATGTCTCTGCATTCAAATTACCCGATTCAAATTGATTTCGGCTGTAAAAAACGCTAGCCGACTTAAACACTCTAGCATACATTGGAGTAGTAATGGTTGCCCCAATTTTAAAAGAATTGTGGTGCCAAGAAAGTCCCAATTTAGTGATCAATCCAACACTATGATTTTGCTTAAAGTTTAAAGTTTCCCTGTCTTCAAAAATCAATTTCCCTACTTCTTCATGGTCAAAGAGTCGATAAGACAGGTCATGTGTATAATTCTCTCCTCTAAAACTAAGGTATTGACTGAGTCCAATAGAAACATTATTCTCAAATCCATATGCTACCGCACCGGCTAACCAAAACTCCCGCCCATTATTTTCTGAGTCAATCATATTGAGGTGAATACCTTCTTCCGTTTCAAAGGTTTTCTGTTGGGTTTTAATATTTTGGTAGTTGTACCGAGTAATGCTGGCAGCCGACAAACTGATTTTCTTATTCTTAAAAGGCGTAGCGTTATATGTAATCAATCCGGGAATAAAGGACAAATCCGACTGGCGACCGGATGTCTTTACATTGAATAAATTTTTTTCCTTTAAAATGGCCATTGAAACTGCAAATAAGGAAATATCCAATCCCTTATTATCAGAAGTACTCAATGCCGCCGGATTGTAATAAATCGCACTATTATCATCTACTCCGGCCACCATTGCGCCGTTTAGAATCATTCCCCTCAGTCCGTATTGAATGGTATTATAATGTCTGTCGTTTTGAGCAACTAATGCCGTCTGAAATCCAAATATTAAAAACAATAGGATTAAAAATCTGAGTTTACATTGGTATTGCCTATTACTGATTTCCCCTTTTAACATACAACTAAATCGTTACCAACAGCTAAAATAAAACTCCAAAATTTAATTCGAATTGATGGCTTTGTGTTCGAGCAATTGAAGTTGTAGCACTATTTAACCCTAAACTGTAATAAACATCTATGGTAAAAAAGGCGATATCTACCCCACTTCCCAGTCGCATAGAAAATCTGGGGTTCGCAAAACCATATTCCTTAGCTTTTAACCTTATAACTTCTTCCTTGCCGTCCAAAATACTGGATTTAATACTTACGTTCATAGCGAAGCCACCGGCAACATACCACTTAAACAAAGGTGTTTCAATAAACTTGTAACCCATTACAACAGGAAACTCGAATGAATTGTATTTCACACGAGGATCTTCAATACCCAGTTCATTGAACACAGCTGCTACTGTATCAGGAATTTCAAAATAAGAGCGTAAGAAAACAAATCCCGGTTCTAGAAATGCTTTTCCTTTGGACACTCTAAATGAAAATCCACCTTGATATCCAAAAATGTTATCTCTAATGAGCGAATCCCCTTTTTCATTGAAAACACCTGTATGTAAGCCCAGATAGGGCTTGATCTGTAGATTTAATTGCTGTCCGTAACTTCCTATACTACAAAGAAATAGAACAATTGTTAACCACTTTTTCATTGTATTGCTTTATGCCGGGAATAAATATGTTTTACCATCTATTTCAAATTTGTGATCCATTATTCGCGGCCACATTGGTTTTTCAGGGAGCTCTTCTTGCCATTTCATATGTTTGGCACGAATTACCTCTAACAGATCCGGCATATCCGAAGCCAGATCAATGGACTCTGAAATATCCTCTTTGATGTTATACAATTCTGCCCATCCATCTCTTGTACTCAAGATCAGTTTATAGTCACCATCTCTTATCGCCCAAATATGATCAGCGCGCCAAAATAACTGTTGATGTGGCTCACCTTCTATCTCTTCCAATATATAAGGAATCAGGTTCTTACCATCGTAGATCCTATCCTTGGGAAACTGTAAACCACAATTCGCTTACGTGGTCGCAAAAATATCAGTAGTTGAAACATAAGGTTGATATCTTACTCCTTCGGGAATCTTTCCCGTCCATTTCATCATAAACGGAATCCTAATGCCGCCTTCAAACTGCATTAATTTACCGCCTTTCAATGGACCATTATCAGTTGCTCCGGTATAAGAAGCTCCACCATTATCGCTCAAGAAATACACGATGGTATTTTCTTCAATTCCTGCTTCCTTGATGGCGGCGTTAATCTCGCCGATCGCATCATCCAGAGCTGATATCATGGAATAATAGACGCGTTTGTTCTCATCTTCCACATAATCATACTGACAATAATAGTCCACCGGAGCTTGAAATGGAGCATGAGGTGCACTGAAGGCACAATAGAGAAAAAAGGGTTCATCCTTGTTCTCTTTGATGTAGTTAATGGCTTGATCTCTAATGGCATAAGTTAAATACTCTTCTTCCACCACTACTTTTTCATTGAGCGTAATTTGCCCATCTCCTTTCCGTCCATTAGCCCATTCATACCTGTCACTAAAAGAATTATGCTCGTGATTGATGATACCGGATTCCATTTTCTTAGCAGTATATAAGGAAAAGGCTCCCATAAAACCATATTGAAAGTCAAAACCCCTATTCATCGGTTTGTGATTCTTTGAGGTGCCAAGATGCCATTTCCCGGTAATACCCGTACGATAATCCATTGCTTTCAGCACTTCAGCTAAGTTAATCTCAGTTGGCGGAACACCCTGTTTAGCAATTTGCCATTCCCTGGGATATCGAGGTTTTGATTCAATCACCCAACTATCTGTATTGGTAAAATATTTGCCCGTCAAATACTCGATCAAATTAGTGGGATAAAACTCCATCAACTGCGTTTCAAAACCGTACCTATTCTGAATACGACCCGTCATAATCCCTGCCCGAGAAGGAGCACAAGTTGGCGCAGTGGTGTAAGCATGTTCAAAAACAACGCCTTCTGCACCCAACTGATCTATATGTGGCGTTTTAATATGATCAACGCCATCATATGCTGAAACTTCATAACGTCCTAAATCATCCGCCAAAATAACTATGATGTTGGGTCTCTTACTTTTATCGGCACTTTTCACCTCAGCCAGGTAGGTCTCCTTTCCTTCCTTTAAATTTTTATCCCATTTGATACGCCATTTCATAGCTCCTGTAGATAATGGATAACAAGAAGACATGAGGAGTATCAATACGATGAGCGTCAAAAATCGATTTTGTGTCATAGTTATGGTTGAGCGTTACAAACATAGATAACAAAAAATTGTGATTTATTGTTTAGTTCCAAAAAGAAAAGCCTTTGCGATAACAAAGGCTTTCTTTTAATAAGTCTTTCTACATCGGATTATTTTTCATCAGCATCCATCAATTCCTCTTCATTTGGAGGGGTAAAAGATTTGCCTAGCGATGGTTCTGTTTGGTAAATTCTGTCCCCATGCCATGGCGTAAGATATTTATTCATCTTTTTGAAGAATTCCTTTCTCTTCGCTTCATCCGGCCAATAAGCTTCAATCAGTTTACCTTGTTCGTCTTGCATTTTTTCTATATCTGCCATAGACTTCAATACAAAAACCAATTGTACATCTCTACCGTCAGACCCCCAGGCATGTCTATGCATGTAGAATCCTAATAAGTAAGGATTCTTATGGGTGACATTGGAATGAAATTCTTTCATCAATTCGGCGATTTCCTCATTGGTGCCATCTTCGGGAAAAGCAAGATGTCTGTCGCGAACTAATACCACCAAAGACTCTCCTGCATCATCCATGACCGGTTTGATGAATGGCAAACCAACGTAGATCTCATCTGAATGCTCAGTGGTGTAATAACTATTTCGCTCCTTATTATAAGCCTTTCTTTCTGCTTCATCCGGCCAAGCTGCTTTTTCCAATTCATCTGATCTTTGGCCGGCCAATTCTATGGCTTCCCAAGTTGGATAGACGGTTACAAAATTAACTTCAGAATTATCCTCGGTGTAATAATGATGATATACCCCGGAACTCATGATATACTCGTTTTTCTCTGTGACATTTTTATGCCATAGTTGCTCCAGTTCCAACCATCTTTCCTGGTCGCCATCCACATTATCCCAATTCCAATGGGCTTGTGTAATGACAATGTACGGCGGGCTTTGATTCTTTTCCTCTTGTGCAAATGAGATAGTAGACATACTTACTACTACCGCAATCGTTATAAAGAGATGTGCAATTGTTTTCATAATCGTTTGGTTTGAGTTAGGTTAAAATAATGTTAACTCCTCTAAGATAGCATAATATTACTGATTTTTATTATTTGTATAAAATATCAATCTAAACTTTTTTCGACCCAAATCGCTTGTTAAGAATAGATATTAAACAAAGCCTTTAATACTTGGGAAAGATTATTATTAGACATAAAAAAAGCTCAGTTCATTTTAAAACTGAGCTTTTCAAGTACCGAAGGCGGGAATCGAACCCGCACTCTCTTGCGAGAACTGGATTTTGAATCCAGCGCGTCTACCAATTCCGCCACTTCGGCGCATCAGTACTTTTTAACGGACTGCAAAAATATGTTTTTAATTGATATCTAAAACAACTTCTGCTTATTTTTTTTATTTAACCGCAAGGATCTACTCCTGAGCCCGAAAATGCTCTGAATAAATCATTTCCGTTGGCAAAAACCACCAACACCAACAAAATACCCATTCCCACCATTTGGGCGGCTGCCATGAATTTTTCATTCGGTGGTCGTCTGAAGATCATTTCATAAATGGTAAACAATGCATGACCTCCATCTAATGCAGGAATTGGCAATAAATTCAAAAAGGCCAACATTATAGATAGGAAAGCGGTTAAGTTCCAAAATGCTTCCCAATCCACAGTTTTAGGAAACAGACCGCCAATCGCCCCGAATCCACCAATCTGCTTATAACCCTTAATATCTTTATCGAACATTAAAGCAAACTGATCAATATACATATCCAGCTTCTCCATGCTTTTTTGAACCCCTTTTACCATCGATTGACCAAAGCCATATTTAACCGTTTCAATTTCAAAGTCGAAGCGAGGACCGAACCCAATTTTATCACCTTCACCCACTTTTACATCTAAAGGAATGGTATCATTTCCTCTAAGTACAGTAATATCAATGGTTTGATCTGCCTTACATTGTAGTAAAGGTGGTATGTCCTGAAAATAACCCACCGGAGATCCATCTACACTAATTATTCTATCCCCTTTTTGAGCACCTGCTTCACCAAAGGTTCCGCCGGGCAGTAAAGTATCTACAATCGGTAATTGTGCCGGACTTACAAACGAGGTTGTTCGCAGGTCTTTAATCAGATTACCATAAAATGCTCCTTCGATCGGTAGCTTTATAGTTTCGCCATTTCTTTCTACTGTAATTTCCTCAGCCTTCTTTACCAACATCATATAGGTCTCCTCACCTGCTTCCAACACCTTTTCGTCCTCTACATAAGTAATGATGTCGCCATTTTCTAAACCAATTGATTTTGCCTGTTCACTGACGTGCAATCCATGTGTCATATTCTCAACAGGGAATGATTTTTCTCCCCAATGAAAGATCACGAAACCATAAATCACAAAAGCCAGCAATACGTTTACAATTACGCCACCAAGTAAGATGATTAGTCGTTGCCAAGCCGGTTTAGCTCTAAATTCATAATCCTTTACCGGTTCCTTCAAAGCTTCTTTATCCATCGACTCATCCATTATGCCGGCCATTTGTACGTATCCGCCCAATGGAAACCATCCGATTCCATATTCCGTATCGCCTACTTTTTTCTTTAACAAAGAAAATTTCATGACTTCCGGCAATGGAAATAAAAAATCAAAAAACAAATAAAACTTAAGTACTCGTACTTTAAACCATTTGGCTGTGATGTAATGGCCAAACTCATGCAATACAATTAAAAGTGATAAACTTAATATGAATAGAAATATCTGTATAACTATTGGAGGCATCTAATTTATTTTTTGCATCTGCAAGAATACAAAAATTGAACGGGTTGAAGTTAAAGACTAGGTTATTTTCAATATAATTAACGGAATGTGTACTTAAAGTGGATCAAAAAAGCTTATGGCGTATAGCTTAAGGCTTATGGCTTTTTCAATACAATACATCCGTTCCTAATTTTTCGTGCAGTTCATTTTTAGCCTCTTCAAATTTCTGGCGGAATTTTAGCATTACTTTTTGCTTTTCGTAATCTTTTTCTGCTTTGAGATTTTCGTCCAACATTTTCAGCATATCCACCAATCTTTTTGACTTATATCGCATAGCTACTTCTTTGGCTAACCTATTCAGATCAGCATCGTAATCAGTAACGATTACCTGATGCATTTTCATCCAATTGTGGCTGATCTCATGGCCGGGTGCTAAAATATCCAAACAAGCGTCTCTGATCTCTTGTTCTTGATGTGATTTAAAGGCATTGAGCATATCCAATTCACTGCCACTATTAAAGGCTTCTTGATATGCCTTTTGAATATAGCTATACACACTATGGCTTAGTTCCAAATCCTCCAATATTTCGAGCACCAAACCGGTTACTGTTTTACCTTCCGACAACTCACGTTCACCGTATTGCAATAAAATTCTGATGATCTCCCGCTCTTGGGTTTCGTAATTCTGAACAACCTCTCTTTGTTGATGGTCGATTGATGGATCAGTTACCTGTTCTAATTCATCTATCGGTTGATAGCTGCTATTCTTCTGATCCGTTTTTTGCTTAAAATCGCTTCTTCTCAGCTTATTGGTTTCGCTGATCAGCAACTTTTCATCGATCTCCAGCAGCTGGCTGCATTCCTTTACATAAACTGCTCTTTTGATACTGTCTTTGATCTTAGAAATGCTCAGTGCAATATCTTTAATTATGGCTGCCTTTCTCAGAGGATCATTCTTACCTTCCTCTAACAAGATCGCCAATTTAAACAGCACAAAATCTTGTGTATGCTCCTCCAGATAAGCTTTAAATGCAGTTGATCCGATATTTTGCAAATAAGAATCCGGATCCTCACCCTCCGGCAATTGGATAACCCGCACATTTGTATCTTGCTCCAATAATATATCCACTCCTCTAATGGCCGCTTTTATACCGGCTTTATCGCCATCATAAAGCAATGTGATATTGGGTGAAAATCGTTTGATCAATTTAACCTGATCCGGTGTTAAAGAAGTACCGGAAGAAGCAACAACATTTTTAATGCCCGCCTGATGCAAAGATATTACATCCGTATAACCTTCCACCAAATAGGTTTCATCCAGTTTACGGATTTCTTGTTTGGCCTGGAAAATACCATAAACCAGCTTACTTTTATGGTAAACATCGGTTTCAGCCGTATTGATATACTTTGGTGATTTATCTGTTTTCTTCAACACTCTTCCGCCAAAAGCCACCGGTTTTCCGGAAACATTATGGATCGGGAACATTACCCTGCCTCTGAAGAAATCAAATACTTTACCATCTTCTTTTTTCTTGACCAAACCTGCCTGGATCAAGTATTCTTCATTGTAACCTTTAGAAATAGCCTCCTGATACAAATCGTCCCATTTATCCGGACTATAGCCCAAATCAAATGTTTGCAGCGTTTCCTCTAAAAACCCTCTTTCTTTGAAATAACTCAATCCAATAGCTCTTCCTTCATCACTATTGAACATGCGATCTTTAAAAAATTCCGCTGCATATTTCAGTACAATGAAAAGGCTTTCCTTCTTATCCAACTCCTTCTTTTCCTCCGGAGTAGTTTCCTTTTCTTCAATGGGAATGCTATACTTTTCTGCTAAAAACTTAAGTGCCTGAGGATAGCTGTAATGCTCGTGTTCCATCACAAATTTAATGGCATCACCGCTTTTACCGCAACCAAAGCATTTGTATATTCCTTTTGAGGGAGAAACAATAAAGGATGGCGTCTTTTCATCGTGGAACGGACACAATCCCAAAAGGTTGGCGCCTCGTTTTTTCAAATG
>JAGQYH010000369.1 GCA_020436175.1 Bacteroidota bacterium | reverse complement strand
GCAACTGCTCATATCCGCATTATAATTTTCAACTAATATAATACATCCAATAAACATTTAATGTTTTGGATGTTATTTATCGCATTAGATATTCTGGCCGCGCCATTTGAAGAACACAGATTGATTTCTATGATACCACCAACGGCAATGATCACATGGTTAATAATGCAAATTTAAACACACTAGCCTTAGAGCGAAAAATACATTTGCTAAATTTAAGTGTAATTCTAAAGGCTTACCTAACCACTTTAAGTATGTTACCATCCATCTTTGAAAAGGCATTTGGAAACTTATCATTAGAACAACTAAAGAAAAAATATACTACTAAGGAATCTCAGTTTGTTTGGATCAATGGCATGAACATTCACTACAGGTTAACCGGTCAAGGACCGTTGCTGTTGTTGGTTCACGGCATTGGCAGTTCGTTGCATACATGGTCGGAGTGGCATGATTATTTATCCAAGGATTTTACGGTGGTTTCGTTAGATATTCCCGGCTTCGGATTAACCGGCGGTCATCCCTACCATGATTATTCTTTCCCCATGTACAATAGCGTTTTTGATCAGTTATTGGATCATTTAAAAGCCGACAAAGTGTTTATGGCCGGGAATTCATTGGGAGGATTACTCACCTGGCAATATGCTTTGCATGCACCGGAAAGATTACAAAAAATAGTGTTGATGGATGCTGCCGGTTTCAACACCACAAAAGCAGAATTGTCGGATATCGGATTTCATTTAACCATCCATCCTTTCACGAAAAAGATCTCTCATTATTTTACGCCGAGATCGTTGATCAAATCCTCCTACAGCAATGCTGTTTACGATGCTTCCAAGATTACCGAAAAACAAGTGGACACGTATTATGAATTGTTGCTTCGAAAAGGTAATCGGGAAAATTTTAGTGCTATTTTAGAAAATTTGATATTGACCAACAATCACCCGGTGGGCTCCATCAGAAAAATACAAACGCCAACATTGATCATGTGGGGAGAAGAAGATAATCTCATTAATGTTAGTTGCGCCTATAAATTCAAGCAAACCATCAAAGGATCAAAGCTCTTGATCTATGAAAAAGTGGGGCATTTACCGATGGAAGAAATTCCGGAACAATCAGCACAGGATACAAAATCATTTTTATTAGACAACCAGAACAATGAATAAGCATTACGAAGTGATTATTATTGGTAGCGGCTTCGGTGGCATTGCTGCCGGAATCCAACTAAAAGAAAAAGGCATTACCGATTTTCTCCTTTTGGAGAGAGATGCCGAAATGGGCGGTACTTGGTGGGCCAACTCCTATCCGGGAGCACAGGTAGATGTAGAGTCGATCTTGTATTCATTTTCTTTTGAACCTTATGATTGGTCGAGAGTTTTTGCTTATCAGCACGAACTGCTAAAATATACCAATCATATCATCGACAAATACGACCTGCGCAGTAAAGCGGAATGCAATAAGGAAGTTACACGGCTGGCGTTTGATGAAGCAAATGCCGTTTGGCAAGTGGATACAAAAGACGGCCATTCTTATACCGCCACTTTTATCATTAATGCTTCCGGCGGATTAAGTCAGCCGAATATTCCCCATTTTAAAAACTTAGATCAATTTAAGGGTAAAACCATGCATTCGGCGCGATGGGATCACAGCTATGATTATAAGGATAAGAAAGTGGCTGTGGTGGGAAGTGCCGCTAGTGCCATTCAAATTATTCCAACCATTGCGCCGTATGTGAAGGAACTGACTATTTTTCAGAGAAATGCACACTGGATTTTGCCTCGCCCCGATAGAGCATTGACCAATGTTGAACGAAACACTTTCAAAAGATTTCCTCAAATTCAAAAAGCCTATCGAAGAGCCGTTTATATGAAAATGGAAGGCAGGGTATTAGCTTTTCAGTATATGAACAATATTCTAAAATTGTTCCAAAAGGAAGGAGAAGATCATATCAAATCAACCATTAAAGACAAGGACCTTCAAAAGAAAGTATTGCCTGACTACTTAATGGGTTGTAAAAGAATTTTGCTCTCCAGCGATTATTATCCCAGCCTTAATCGACCAAATGTAAGATTGCTTACTAGGGAATCGGGTATCAAAGAATTTACACCAACCGGCATTGCTACCATCGACGGACAACAAATTGATGTTGATTTGGTTGTCTTTGCTACGGGATTTCACGCCTCTGAAGATGTGGTCGTTTATCCGGTGATCGGTAGAAATGGTGTCACTTTGGATGATGCATGGCAACACCATGCCCACGCCTATTTGGGAACTACTGTGCCGAATTTCCCTAATTTCTTTCTTTTAGCCGGCCCCAATACCGGTACCGGACATACT
>JAGQYH010000368.1 GCA_020436175.1 Bacteroidota bacterium | reverse complement strand
AATAAAATGGCATCAAACTGACCTTCTTTTAATTTATTGATGCGAGTGGGAACATTCCCTCTAATATCCTTTAATGATATATCTGTTCTGAAAGATTTGATCTGTGCTTTCCGTCTGGCGGAAGAGGTTCCTACAATTGCTCCTTCCTTAAGTTCTAGAGGCAATCTATCATTGTGTCCCTCATTCCTGATCAATAAAACATCCTGAGCTGCTGCTCTTGCTGAATAGGCAGCAATAGTAAGTCCTTCCGGCGATTCAGTTGGTAAATCCTTACAACTGTGTACTGCCAGATCAATTTCTTTATTTAGCAAGGCATCCTCTATCTCTTTTGTAAAGAAACCCTTGCCTTCAATTTTGTCAAAACTTAAATGTTGAATTTTGTCACCACGAGTTTTAATGATATGAATTTCAACCTCATATCCCGCTGTTTCTAACTTGTGCTTTGTAAAATTGGCTTGCCAAAGTGCCAGCTCACTACCTCTGGTACCTATAATCACTTTATTGTCCATGTAACTTAGTCTTTGAAATTATTCAAGCCTAAAATGGTTTTTTTAGCGATCTTCATGGGAATACCGATGTATTTTTTTTCTAGATAATCCATCATATTCTCCAATACCTTTCTGGCTTCATCATCTAACTGCTCAATATCCTTGCTGAAAACCTCGTTAACAGCCTTTTGCTTAAGTGCCTTTACCTCAGTAGGAATATCGATCAGAGCCAATTCCAATTGTCGCTGACGGAAGGTATTTTCAAACTCAACAATAAAAAGGTCAAGAATTTCCTTAGCTTTTATAACTTCCTTTTGCCTGAAAGATAAATTATGATTCGCCATAGCCTCCAAACTGTCAATATCTAAATAATTAACATCATAATGGTCGGCTATCGCCGGATCAATATCTCTTGGAACCGCAAGATCCAAGAATGTATAAGCATGATTTTTATCTGTATTCAATTGATCGAAGATAGCTTTGGTCAGCACCAAATCATTAGCACCTGTACAACTCACCACAACATTAAACGGTGCTTTAAAAGTTGACAGTTGGTTTAATTCATAAGCATGACCTCCCAACTTTTCTGCTAATTCTTGTGCCTTCTCCAATGTTCTGTTAAAAACATGAACGTTATGAAAGTCATACTTCTTTAAAAAATTTGCCAATTGTTGATTGGACTGTCCTGCACCGATCATTAATATTCCGGTTTCTTTGCTTGGAAGGTGTTCCAATAACTGTCTAAATGCAATAGACACAATGGAAACAGGCTTTTCACTGATCTTGGTTTCGTTATGGATCTTTTTGGCAAACACAATGGCTTTTTCAATCGCCAATCTTATGCTGTCGCCGGACAAACCATACTTTTTACTGTTGGCATAGGCTTCTTTGATCTGTCCTAAAATTTCACGTTCCCCAACAATCAAAGAATCCATAGAAGCTGCCACCGAGAAAAAATGTTCGAGTGCCTCATTACCGCTATAAACTTTCGTAACGGCGATATGCCTATCTACCAAATCGTTATTAATAACAGGATTAATAAACAAAAACAGATCTTTCAAATATTGATCATCCACCTCACGTTTACTTGTAAAAAAGAAGGTTACTCTATTACAGGTATTCAAATACATCAATTCATTGATCTGAAAAGATGATTTAAGTTCTGTTAATCTTGATTTGGGATAATCGCTGTCGGAAGAATCGTCAAGAAGATAATCCTTCAAGCGTTGAACACTTGTAGTTTTATGGGTTATCGTAATAACCTTAAAATCTTCTATTTCTTTATTAATTGCGTTGATCATTAATAACCGTAAAAATATCACTGTTCCTTATAAAGATAAACTGATAAATATCAGTACACTATCTTTTTCCTGTCAGCAACCATGATAGCGATGCAAATTTAAAACCTTCTTGTTTATTAAAACGAAAATATAAATAGATTTAATAAAGACTTTATTCATTTGTTAATTATTGTGCATTTCAAACACAACTACTTATTAATCAATTACTTACCTATTATATCCTTCAACAATTACTTCCTACCAATTATCATCAATCATCATCTGTTCCCTTATTTTCTTTTCTTAGAACAGATAGTGAAACGCCTCCGCTGATGATCCAAGAATGAAAACCATCCGTTCTTCTGTAGTGGGCTGCACGCAACTCAACCGATCTACAACTCACACGATTAGATGCACTTTTTCTCTCTTTTTTAAATGGGATCCATTTGATACCTCCTCCCATATGGTGGCTTTGCAGGTCGGATAGATCAAAATCGGAGGTATAAAATTCTTCAGTACTTAAATGTTCCCCTTTCAATTCAAAGTACTCATTACCATATTGAAAAT
>JAGQYH010000367.1 GCA_020436175.1 Bacteroidota bacterium | reverse complement strand
AAGAACCCCCAATCAAACCAATGCCGATTAGTCCAATTGTCATAAGCTTAATCGTTTAATTCTTTGAATGGTTTCCATCAACAATTGAGGTTTGCTGCATAATGATATTCTGATATATCGCTTGCCCTTTTCACCAAAAATAAAGCCTGGAGTAATAAATACATTGGCTTCGTGCAAAAGCTTTTCCGTTAACGCTTCTACATCTTCATACTGTTCGGGAATCTTTCCCCAGACAAACATGCCTACACTGTCCTTATCATATTTGCAGTTCAATAGATCCATGATCTCAAAGGCTAAAACCCTTCTTTGCTCATAGGCCCTATTTCTGTCAATATGCCATTCTTCATCATTCTTAAAGGCTTCTAAAGCAGCCTCTTGTAATGGTTTGAACATCCCGGAATCAATGTTGCTTTTTACTTTTAGAACAGCATTTATATATGCCTGGTCACCAGTCAGAAATCCGATCCTCCATCCTGCCATATTGTGCGACTTGCTCAATGAATTTAATTCAAGCGCTACTGATTTACTGTCATCTGCTTGATGAATAGAAAGCGGTTTATGTTTATTTAGGATCAGACTATAAGGATTGTCATTCACCAATAAAATTTGGTGTTTTTTGGCCAAAGCGATTGCCTTTTGAAAAATAGCTTGGCTACCTTCAGCCCCGGTTGGCATATTGGGATAATTGATCCACCATATTTTGGCCTTGTTCAAGATGTCTTCGGTGAGCTCGCTCCATTTGGGTGCCCATTGATGATTTTCATCTAAGTTGTAACTTACCGGCTCACCACCGGCTAATCGAGTGGCCGAGCTATAGGATGGATAACCCGGATCGGGCACCAAGGCAATATCGCCAGGATTTAAAAATGCTTGCGAAATATGGCTAATACCTTCTTTTGAACCGATCAACGGTAAAATCTCTGTTTGTGGTTCCAGCAACACACCATAAGTTGAATGGTAGAAATTGGCAATGGCTGCGGATAGTTCCGGTAAACCTTTGTATGGTTGATAACCATGATTGTTCACATTTGAAGCGCTAACTTGTAGTGCTTCTATAGTCGCCGGCGAAGGTGCCATATCCGGATTACCGATACCTAAATTGAGTATAGGCTTTCCTTCGTCCATCATTTGCTTTATCTCTCTTAGTTTTTTAGAGAAATAATATTCCTTAATAAAGGATAATCTATTGGCTTCTTGAATGATCATAAATATTTTTCTCCTTGTGCGTATTCTCCTAAAATTTTCAAATCAACAGTATGACTGTTTAAAATAGTCTTTGCTTTTTGATATTGCGCTTCTTGGTCAAATTCTAAATCAGCGTAAAAGTAATAGGTCCATTCAGAACCCAAAACCGGTAAGGATTGAATTTTGGTTAAGTTGATGTTGTGATCGCCTAAAATGGTTAATATTTTCGCTAAACTACCGGGTGTATGAGCGGTTCTAAACGACCAAGACGCCTTACTTACATTGCTTTGAGGCAATGTTTCAAAAGCATCATTTACATTCTTCAATACTAAAAACCTTGTAAAATTCCTTTTATTGGTTTCAATGCCCGGCGCAATGATTTCCAATCCAAACAGTTCAGCAGCACTTTTACTCGCTAAAGCCGCTCTTCCGTTTATAGATTGATCCGCTATTTCCTTTGCACTCAATGCTGTGTCATTAGATTCTACGATCCTGATAGATGGATGCTCTCTGAAAAATTTGGCACATTGTAATAAAGCAATCGGATGGGAATGAACTTCGATAATATCGTCAATGGATTGACCTGCTAAGGCCATTAAATTCATTTCTATTCGGATAAATACTTCCCCCACTATTTCCAAATTGGAAGCCCGTAATCTGGCATAATTAGGCAAAATTGCACCGGCTACGGAGTTTTCGATGGCCATTACTGCCAGGTCTGCCTGCTTTTTTTGCATCACATCAAACAATTTGTCAAAAGTTAGACACTGCACGGTAGAGATATGATCTCCAAAAAATTTATGGGCAGCAGCTTCGTGAAATGACGCTTCAAATCCTTGTATGGCAACTTTATTTATCATATTGTTTATGTACAAAAAAAAAGTTCCGAATTACTTCGGAACTTCACTTATTATATAGCATCTATATAACTCTTTCAGTTCCGCTTTGAGCGAATAAAATAAAAGCTATAATATGCAAACCATTTTTTCATGAATAGTAAAGAGAATTAAATTAGTTGAGATTTGCAACTATTTCAATATTAAATAGCTGTTAATGGAAACCATATAGAATTCTAGTCTCTAATTATTCCACAATAGGCAATTCTATTTTAGACGGATAGGTAGCATTGCGATACACCTCCCAAACAGGCTCTTCATCAATTACATT
>JAGQYH010000366.1 GCA_020436175.1 Bacteroidota bacterium | reverse complement strand
GAAGGATAACTATGTGTTGTAGTAGCAGTAGCAGTTGTTGTAGTGGTACCATCACCCCAATCCCACTCATAGCTAATGATTGGATAGGCATCATTGGAAAAAGAAGCTGATGCATCAAATGCCACATTTAAATTACCCGGATTTAATGCTTCTTGCGCACAAACATTAACATCCGGTGCTGATAAAGCCGCTGTGGGAGATACGCAAGGTGCCTCACAGGAAATGGCTGCTGCCCAACCGGATCGTGTATCACTAATATCCGAAACAAAATGAAATGTAACGCAAGTGCCCGGACTTGAAGCCACATAGGAAATGGCTCCTAAGTTACCTGCCCATGTAGCCATCAACGTTGCCCCTTCATAAACTTCTAAATAATCATAAACGGTAGAACCTATGGTCTCTGTGTTAAATGAGGAAAAACTAAAATTTAAAATCAATCCCGCATCATCCGGGCAGAAGGTGAGCCACCTATTCATGTTATTATTATAATTACCGCCTGATCCTCCGGCATCATAAAAGTTTCCGGTACAGGTGTTCACCGGATTGCTTTGTGCCGTAGTTTGATTACCATAACTTCCTCCACCGTTCATAAGATAAGTTTGTGCAAAAACGGTTAAAACAAAAAGTTGTAACAGCAGTAATATGGATCCCTTTTTCATTGTGGCACAGAAATTTACTGAATCTTGGCAATTCGTTCACTTAGCTTTCTATCGAAGGCATAGATGTACCACAGTTCGGCTTCGGAATACAACTCTTTGATTTTTGGTGAAAGATTTTCTATAAAATTCCTTCCTTCCATGATGTAGTCGTAGTAAGATGTGCCTTCTATTTCCTGCATTTCTGCTTCGCTCATCGGCTTTAAAAATCGAAGGTCTGAATCAACATAATTCAAAGTAGAATAGCCCAATGTCAATTTTTCTGAAAGATCTAAAATCTTTGCTTTTGAACTTAAATGGGCACCGGGAGGCAAATTAAGGTTTTCAAAATCAGTCTGAGCATAGTTCAAATTAACCGCCACAAATAAAATCAAAAGAACTGTCGTAAGTTTTTTCATAATTTCCCCATTAAAATATTACCCAATATAGTTGAACCAAATTAATGTTAAAATTCCATAATTTATAATTACGAAATTATTGACTGTGGATTAATAAATCTTAGGGGAAGCGCTATTATATAAATTTACGTATTACAGCTGATTAAAGCCAATTATGTAATAGTTTAATTCACAATTATGTTAATATAAAATTCGTAAGATAGTCCACTATAGCGCTTGGATCAGCTTGCTTAAGACTTCAATGTCCTGATGTTGAATATGAAAATTGGCCATTTCATATATCGGTCTTCGCTCTTCCATTTTCTTATCATAAAAAAATTCGAGGTCCAATTCATTCATTCCGGTGAGCAAAGGTCGTCTGTGTATACCTTTTGCCAATCGCTTGGCAATTTTTTCCTTTGGTGTATCTATGAAAATGGTTGTACCAATACTATTCATGAGTTCCATATTGTCGTGATAACACGGAGCACCGCCACCGGTAGCAATGATCTGTGATTCTTCAGGATCAATATCCAATAAAAATTGATGCTCCAAGGCTCTAAAAAAATACTCTCCTTCTTCTTCAAATATCTGGCTGACACTTTTTCCCTGCTGCTTTTCAATGGCATCATCCATATCTATGAACGGAATATTCAATTGGGCCGACAAATGTCTTCCGGTATAAGATTTACCACTCCCCATAAAACCAATTAAAAACAAGACCATGATTAGCGCAGTTTAATTTCTGATAGAAATTCTTGGATCCAACAAGCCATACATAATATCCACCAAAATATTGATGACTACAAATACAGCTGCCGTAAATAAGACCGATCCCATGGCAACAGGAAAATCAAAATTCAGCAAATTAACTACCGTTACATATCCCAATCCTTTGATATCAAAAATGATCTCCACAAAATATGCACCGGCTAAAAGGCTGGCAAACCACCCCGAAATAGTGGTAATCACCGGATTCATCGCATTGCGCAAGGCATGTTTATAGAGCATTTTACCAAATGACAGTCCTTTAGCTTTTGCCGTTCGCATATAATCTTGTGAGAGCACGTCTAACATGGCGCTTCTCGTCAATTGAAAGATAATGCCCACCGGTCGTACTCCTAAAGCTATGGCTGGCAATATCAAATTCTTTAATTCTAGGTATTCATTACCCAGATCATCAAATTCAGTAAGATCACCAATGGCATTGAGCCCCGTATATTTATGCCATAAAATACCGAACAAATAGGCTAAGATCATCGCTGAAAGATAGGATGGCACCGAGATACCTAAAACGGAAACAGACATAGCTACATTATCAAAAACAGAATGTTGTTT
>JAGQYH010000365.1 GCA_020436175.1 Bacteroidota bacterium | reverse complement strand
TGATGGAAATCAACACGCATCGAAACGATATAACCTAGGTTCCATCGATAGTTCAAGCCCACATTCCAACCTAATCTTGCTTTAACGTCACCACTTGTCATCATTGTACCGCCGGTTACACTAAGCGTACTCCAATGTCTTGGTTTAGCTGGATATGGATATTCCATATTGATATAATCTCTATGTTGATCCATTTTTCTTTTCTTGATCTTATTAGAATCGGGTTGCATAAAAGCAGGTAGTTCATCTAAATACCAATTAGTGGTATCGGGAAGTGTTTGAGCTTTCAAATTTCCCATATTTGAACACAAGAATAGCGTAATGATTAAAAGTGTTATTTTCCTCACGTTAATAGTTGTTTTAATGTTAGTGCACTCGTAAGTCAACAAATATAGATTAAAATTCTATTTTTCACTACATAATATTGTTGGCTTTTTTAATAACCCACTATTCTTTTGTGATATTATAAATTATTGCTATTCACTGAATTGAGGAATTTTAGATATCGATTGTAGTCATCAATAGTATCTATATCCTCCATTATGTTTAGCATTTCTATTGTGGTGGATTGGTACGCAATATTTTCTAAAAAAGTAGACAGAACATGGCTTGTGCTCCAGGCAATATTTGAGAAATTTAAACTTTCCGGACTTTTAGCCCCAAGGAGATAAAAACCACCATCTTTTGCAGGACCTATAACTAATTCATTATTAGATAGATAGTTAAAAGCCTCGTTGATTGTAGCGCCGGTTAAATAAGGGCAATCTGTTCCTATGATAACTACTTGACAATAACCCATTTGGAACATTTTATCAAAAGCATGAATCATACGGTCTCCTAAGTTGTCAGAATTCAGCTGAACATGTTTGGATATTTTCGGATGAGTCCATAAGTCATTTTGGATGATCTCAGTGCTGTAAAACAAGTGTATATCTGCTTCTACTTGCAGACATTCGTTTCTTGTCATCTTCATCAATTCTTGATAAAACTTTAATGTTTCCATTTCTCCCAAATCTTTTGATAATCGGGTCTTTACCTTGCCAAGGATGGCATTTTTTGTAAAGATGATGAGTGCATTTTTCATGATTAAAAGATTGCTCGAGAATAGATCAGTTATATTGGAATTAGGCTAATGCGCCACCACAACTTGAGCCTGCTCCGGCAGTACATCCAAAACAATGTTGATTTACGAGAATCTCTCTATTCACCAATGATTCATGATCAAACAGACTAATATGATTGTGGTCGTTTAACTTCATATCCAACATTTGATTAAAGTCGCAGTCATACAAATAACCATCCCAACCCACCGAAAGTGTTTTGCGGCACATTAACTGATCAACAGCAATAGGATTGTAGGCAGATATGAGTTTTTCCATATAATCCTCTAAATTGCCTGATCGAATCAAGTAATCTAAAAATCGACTGACAGGCATATTGGTAATAGTTAGCAAATGACTAAAATAGACACCAAAATTTTCAGCAAGTTTGATTTTGTATTGACGCTCCAACTCTGATTGATCGCCAGGTAAAAAACTGCCTGTCGGGTTATAAACCAAGTTGAGGGTAAGATTTGATCCCTCCATTCCATAGCCTTCAGCATTTAGCAATTTTAAAGCTTTGATAGAGGCATTAAATACGCCGTCGCCTCTTTGTGCATCGGTTCTTGCAGCTGAATAATAAGGCAAGGAGGAAACTACTTCAACTTTGTTTTTTCGAAAAAACGCCGGAAGATCGTTATAATTTTTATTGGCTACGAGTATGGTTAGGTTACTTCTTACGATTATGTGTACGCCTAAATGATTGGCTTCTTCCACCAAATATTGAAAATCGGGATGCATTTCAGGTGCTCCACCGGTGATATCCAATGTTTGAAAACGACCTCTTTCTAATGCTGCTAAACATTGATCCATTGTCGTTTTGCTCATCATTTCTTTTCTATCCGGCCCGGCATCAACATGGCAATGTTTACAAGTTTGATTACACATTTTACCGATGTTCACCTGTAAAATACCCAATTGTGTAGCCTTCAATGGAAATGCACCATGGCTGCTTAACCGATCTTGGAAAAGAGGAATAGAACCAACGGCTTCTGAATTTAGGACATCTAGTTGATACTCCGGCGAATGGAGTTGATGGTTTTGATATTTAAGTGTCTTTGTAGTTTTCATTTCATCCTACATACTCAAATCTTTTACTTTATTCATCATTTGTACGCTATGCACCAATGTAGCGCCACTATTGATGGCGGCTCCTACATGAACCGCTTCCATCATTTGAGTTTCATCTGCACCATTTTGTAAACAACTTTCTGTATAGGCATCAATACAATAAGGGCATTGGGTAACATGTGCAACGGCTAAAGCAATTAAGCAT
>JAGQYH010000364.1 GCA_020436175.1 Bacteroidota bacterium | reverse complement strand
GCTTCTACATGATCGAAATAAAGTTTTTCCAAATTTACTATTACCAATAATCCGTCGGCTTCATACTCGTCCAATGTTTTAGTTGGAATATCTACCTGATCCGGAATAATCGCTTCTACCTTTGCAATTTCAGAAGGAATGGTAGGTCCGCCAAAATGAGATTTTAGTTTAAAACCGTTATAAGATGGCGGATTGTGGCTGGCGGTGATCACAACTCCCGCATTACATTTCAATTTAACACAAGCCAGTGAAACCATCGGTGTGGCGGCAAAATTGGGATCGAAATTGACTTTAACACCGGCATCGCATAACACTTTGGCGGCTGTTTCGGCAAACATAATGCCTCCGAAGCGACAATCATACCCCATTACAACAGAAGGATTTGCATATTCACTTTTTAACCATTTTGCAGTAGCATAAGCCACTCTGGCAACATTATCAACTGTATATTCTTTGGCTATGATGGCTCTCCATCCGTCTGTTCCGAATTTAATTTTCATTTGTAGGTACTTTTATTTTCAAATCTCGCGCTAAAATAAGAAGTTAAAGAAACAATTGTCCGGGAAATCGTACTTTATTTACGGTTTCCACAAAAGGGGATCAATTATCTTTATTTTTCCATAAAATGTTACTTAATTGCCTTTTGAATGAACAAAATCGATACATATAGACATAAAGGAATGCGCCAAAAATTGGTGGATCAGATCAGGGGAAAGGGCATTGAAGATGAACGGATATTAAAGGCTATCGGCAAAATTCCACGGCATTTTTTTATGGATGAAGCTTTTGTGGAGAAAGCATATGAAGATAAGGCATTTCCCATTGGTAAAGGGCAAACCATTTCTCAACCCTATACCGTTGCTTTCCAAACCCATTTACTAAGAGTAGGGTATGGCGACAAAATTTTGGAGATCGGAACGGGTTCCGGCTATCAAGCTTGTGTGTTGGCAGAAATGGGTGCCAATGTCTATACCATTGAAAGACATCGATCCTTGTCGGCTTCGGCCAAAAAATTGTTGGTGCATTTGGGCTATAAGGTCAGATGTATCTATGGTGACGGGTTTTTGGGTTATCCGCCTTTTGCACCGTATGATAAAATATTGATCACGGCAGCTGCACCGGAGATCCCCAAGGCATTGTTGGAACAACTGAAAGTAGGCGGTTGTATGGTGGTGCCGAAAGATGAGAACGGTAAACAACGGATGTTAAGGATCACCAAAACCAATGTGAACGACTATACCACAGAGCCATTTGATTATTTTCAGTTTGTGCCTATGTTAAAGGGAAAAGAATAGCGTTACGAGACCAATAAAAAAAGCTGCCGGATGAACCACCCTACAGCTTTGAAACATAAACCCCCATTTATGATGTAATGATATTTCAGACTTCGGACAGTTGATTTGTTTTTTCGATTAACGTATTAAAAACTTCGATAAGCGTAAAATTGATCTATAAGGAAAGTAATATGATCAAAAACAGATGAAATGAGGTTGGATTGTATATTCAAACCTTTACAAGCCTATTAATTGAGAAACTAAACGTCAATCGAACTCGTAACCTAAACATCCCACTTTTCTTCTGCCAGATCGAAGCAGCAGCTCATGCCTTGCGTAAATCTAAATTGAAAGGCCGATTGAGTTAATTTCAATTTCTTCAATACCTCTGCTCTTGGGGAATCACCCAATTTTAAAGGTGGATTTTGCGTCGGAATGTCTTTCTTCCATAGCAGCGACATGTTTTTATTCACCGTAAAATCGTTTTTGAAACAGGTCTTACTTTTGTGTACTTCTTCATGCAGAATGGAGTACAAATAACCCTGCTCGTCAAAGTGCTGAGTTTTACCTTCGGTCGGAACGGTCAATTCAAAATAAACAATACCGTTCTCATCTTTTGCTTGGGTAACACATTTACCGTCCTTAATGGTGATGTCAATATCTTCCGTCACTTTCGGCAATCCCCAAATATTTACGCCTCTTAATCTATTTTCTTCCGAAGTAACCGGCATAGAAAATACATGGTAGCCAAAGTTCTTAAATGACTTCATCACTAAAGGCAAGATCGGCGGATTGAAACCCGGATTAAGCATCATCGGAATGGTCATGGCAATTTCATTGTAAGGCGCCACGCCTAAAACATTTTTGTATTCGTAACACGATAAGGTCACCAATGCTCTACCTTTGGTCGCTTTTACCGGAACAAAGGAAGGATGAGGTAATAAGGCTTTGGCCGCTTTGTAATCACAGAAGAAAATAGCTATGGCACAAGTAACATTGCCATAAAAGGTTGGAAACAAATAATCTTTCGCTATTTCGTCAGTTAATTGAATAGGTTTTGGAGCTTTTCTTAATTGGAAGCGGTTGTAAAAATCACCTTTAAATTGATCTTTA
>JAGQYH010000363.1 GCA_020436175.1 Bacteroidota bacterium | reverse complement strand
CCATTCACAATGATAAAACGGGTTGCCGATTGCTCTTGCTCGAAGGTGGAATAAAACATAAGGTAAAAGAAAGTGATATCGGAATTATCAAAACGATCAGCAGTCAGCTTAAAATATCGTTGGAAAATGCCCATATCTACACCAATATGGAAGAAACAATTGAGCAACGAACTTTTGAATTAAAGCGAGCCAACTTAAATCTTTTGGAAAAGGAAGAAAAGTTAACCACCGCTCAACAGATTGCAAAACTGGGCAACTGGGAATTGTGTTCAAAGAGCATGTTGATTACGGTTAGCGATGAGGTTTTAGATATACTTGAAATTAAATCGGATAAAAACACCTTCAAACCGGAATTTTTTGCAGAATTCATTGATGCATCTGACTATATCAAGCTAGTTGAAAGCTATAAAGAATTTATCAATAAAGAAGACGCGCCTCAGCTAGAATTAAAGATCAAGTCGGCTACCAACCAAATTAAATATCTGTATATCAGAACAGCCGAAAAGAAAGTGACTAATGGTAAGGTGAGTGTTTTTGGTACCATTCAGGATATTACAGACAGAAAAAAGGTGGAATTAGCTTACAAAGAAAGCCGCGAGCGTTTCCTAAACGTGTTTGAAAATAACCAAACCGGTGTGGTGGTAACCGATGCCGATCAACGTTTTACCATGGTCAACTCTCAATTTGTGAATATGCTGGGCTATTCCAAAGAAGAATTGGAAGAAATGACCATTTTCGACATTGCCAATATTGAACAAAGGGAAAAATCGATTAAATCCTATGAAAAACTCATGACCGGTGAAATCAAAAGTTTTATCGATCAAAAAATATACAATAGAAAAGACGGTAATCATATCCATGTCATCACCAAAACATTCGGAAATTACGACAGTGAAGGTAAGTTTATTGAAGCTGTCGCTTCTGTGTTAGACATTACACAACAGGTAGAAAGCAATAAAAAGGTAATGGAAAGTATCATCGAAACGGAAAATCTGGAACGCACCAGAATTGCTACTACCCTACACGACAGTATCGGACAAAATTTGACTTCCCTGCATTTAATGTTAGGCTCAATTGCCAAATCCGAAACCATTGGTGAGGCCGATCTGAACAATGTCAAAAAGGCCATTAAAATTGCCAAGGATACCATATTGGAAACAAGGCAGATATCGCATAATTTAATGCCTAAATACATCAGCCGATTCGGCTTACTGGCATCGATTGATAACTTGGTTCAAGACTTAAATGCAACCAACAGTGGCATTGAGTTTACCTTGTACAGCAACTTTACGGATGATATTCTTAGCATCAGCATTCAAATTGCAATTTATAGGATTATCCAAGAAGCAGTAAACAACATTTTGAAATACTCCAAAGCAGAGCATGTTTATATCCAACTAGTGAAACATGGAAATATCATAACGGTTTTAATTGATGATGATGGATGTGGTTTTGATATCAATACCGTTGAACATCAAGAATCACTCGGACTCAAAAGCATTAAAAACAGAGCGAATTCCATTTCCGCAGAATTGGAAATTGATACGATGCCTGACAGAGGAACAACAATAAGCTTACAACTAACCCTAAATAATGAATATGATTAATGTAATTTTAGCAGATGACCACAAGTTAATAAGAGATGCCATACGCTCCCATTTAACTAAATGCTCCGACGTCAATATTGTCGGTGAAGCATCTAACGGATTTGAAGTCCTTGAACTTCTAAAAGAAAAACCTGAACAGGTGGATATTGCCATGCTCGACATCAATATGGATGGCATGGATGGAATAGAATGTGCCAGCAGAATGCATGAGGAACATCCGGACATTAAAATTTTGGTATTGAGCATGTACGACAACAGCCTTTATATCAAGCAAATGATCAAGAACGGTGTGGCAGGCTACTTACTGAAGCATGCTGATGAAAAAGAGATTATTTCTGCATTACGCACCATAAAAGAGGGTAAAACCTATTATGATAACGCAGTAGTAGATGTAGTAATCAAAAGTTTTACGGAACCTGAAGTATTAGAAGACAACAGAGAGGCAGTTAAACTTACTCCCCGGGAACATGAAATCCTTGAATTGATCATGAAAGAATACACCAATCAGGAAATTGCAGACGAGCTATTTATCAGCTCAAGAACGGTAGATGCTCATAAAAGAAACTTATTGGAAAAAACCAATTCCAAAAATTTGGCAGGGCTCATCAAATATGCCTACCAAAACAATCTTTTCAAGGAAGAAGTAGAATAAAAAAATATTTGACCATACATAGTTATTGATCTTAATCAATAACTATATATTAACCCGTTGTGCATTTAAATTTGAGCCTTTAAGTTATTAATTTTTCTATCTAAAATGTATTTGTTTAGATATTGAATA
>JAGQYH010000362.1 GCA_020436175.1 Bacteroidota bacterium | reverse complement strand
CGGAAACCGGCAGTTTCCCGCTGGCCTTTCTTCCTCCGAAAATCACTTGTGCCGTTAATTCTTGTGCTTCCTCCGATGCTTCATAGGCCACGATCAATTCCTTCCAACCCGGAAATTTCACTAAACTGTAAGGCGATCCGAAAACTGTTAATATCGCATTTTCTTGTTGAGACAATTCCGCCATGAATTTTTCCGTATTGGCGGTAATACCAAATTGTTTGCTCGAATAGCGACTCATATCCATTGTATTGGCTACAACAATATCATAAGCCTTCAAAACTTTTAATGTTTGCGCAAACTGACTCCAATCCTCATTCTTACTCAGATAAAAATGATCTACATCAGCATATTTATCCAACATACGGGTGAAAGCGGTAGCACTTTTAGCACCAATGGTAATGGAAGCAATTCTTTTGTTCTCTAAGGCAACAATAGGAATCGTCTGACCTGAATCCCTTACTACAGTAATCGCCGCTTCAATTAATTTTGTTTGCATCCATTGTGCCTTTTCCGTGTTGAGATCGGCTACTACATGGTCCTTAACAATGGTATCTAACTGTGTTAATCCCACCCATTGTTTGGCCATGAGAATTTTCTTCACGCTTTTGTTCAGATCTGTTTCCGAAAACAAACCTTTGCTATAGGCCGTTTTCATTTGATTGACAGCAGCTTTGACATTATCGGGAAAAAGCAATACATCATTGCCCGCTAAAAATGCCTTTACCGATGATTCGCCGACTTGTAAATTCTTGGTGATGCCTTTCATTTGTAGGGCATCCGTAAAGATCAACCCATTAAAGCCCAATTCCTTCTTCAAAAGATCGGTTACTATTTTCTTTGAAACGGTAGAGGGTGAATTCAAGGTAGAATCCAGTGCCGGAATATTCAAATGCGCCACCATCATGCTGCTGACACCATTATCGATCATGGCTCTAAAGGGAAACAATTCGATACTATCCAATCTTTGACGATTGTGGAGAATAACCGGAAGATCTTTGTGAGAGTCCACATCTGTATCGCCGTGTCCCGGAAAATGCTTGGCACAAGCCATTATGTTTTCCTTTTGCAAACCATTCATGTAAGCCATCCCTTTTTTAGTTACATTCTCTCTATTCTCACCAAAGGAACGATCATTGATCACCGGATTATTAGGATTATTATTGACATCTACTACCGGCGCAAAATTGACGTGAATGCCCATTCTTTTATGCTGGCGACCGATCTCCATGCCCATTTCATAGATGAGGTCATCATCTTGTATGGCTCCCAACAACAACTGCCTCGGGTAAGAGATCGTACTATCCAAACGCATGCCCAATCCCCATTCCGCATCAATACCAATCATTAACGGATACTTGGCAGCCGCCTGATATCGGTTGGTGAGTTCCACTTGTTTGGCCGGATCGCCCTGAAAAAATATCAAACCGCCCAAATGATATTGTTCAATCTCATATTCCAGGTATTTATAGTTTTCTTCAGATTGATTGGAATAAGCCGCCACCATAAACAACTGACCGATCTTCTCTTCTACGGTCATTTGTTGAAGAACAGAATCAGCCCATTGATCATCTTCCAGCATGAAAGGCGGATAATAATGCTTTTCTTGGGTAACATAATGATCCATCTCCGGTGATGCCTTTTCAGCTCCCGGATTAATATTTAATGCCGTCAATAGAAGTATTAATATCGTCTTCACAAATTTCAATTATTTTGTATTTGGATGATGCCGTTACATCAATCTCAAAGTTTAGCGAATGCATCTTTATTCCTATCAAAAACTTTTCCACATTTGAATGATATAATGCTATAATGAGTAAATGATATAATTGTTGTACATCATTGATTTGTTAATCACCTTTCCATACAATTATTTTATAAAAAGAGATTTTTATTCATCGAGTTACGGACTTTCTAGGATACCATTACCATAGTATCAAGTCCACTTTTTTACATTTTTTAGACCATTCAATTAAACTATCTTTACGACGGCAACGTATATAGGTGTATGGGTTTTAGATTTTTTTTAAAGACACGTCAGCCAAAAGCTTTTAACTACCAACCGCTTTATTACGATGAGCGAAAAGAAAAGTTGAAGGAATTGGAAGAACGGGTTAAAGCTGAAAATGAAGGCAAAATTCCAACTCGTTATCAGTTAAAGTTTGATAAGAAACACGGTTTAGCGAAAAGTAACCAATATTCCAATTTACGTATAGTGGCCATTGCCATCATCTTATCGGTAATGGTTTATTTATTATTAAGATAGAAATTGGTGCTTTAGGCATGCAGGATATAATTCAACTTTTACCGGATAAAATTGCGAATCAGATTGCCGCTGGAGAGGTTATACAACGCCCTGCTTCTGTGGTAAAAGAACTATTGGAAAATGCCTTAGATGCCGG
>JAGQYH010000361.1 GCA_020436175.1 Bacteroidota bacterium | reverse complement strand
AACTTCTTAGTTCTTACATCTTTGTTCTTCAATCGTAAATCAATTTCATTTGATTGACGAATCTCGATTAACGAATGTTGAAGGGTGAACAGAGGTGACCTCGGAAATGACATCCATATAAAGTTTTCTATATTAGCAGCATGACAATTTTAGTAGTGGGTGCCAGCGGTGCCACCGGTAAACAGTTAGTAGCACAACTGTTAGATATGGGACATCATGTTAAAGCCATTGTGCGAGATCCAACAAAATTGCCAGTTTCTTGGAATAAAGAAAAACGACTTACCCTTATTCAGGCTAATGTTTTGGATATCAGTGTAGTAGAAATGGCAGAGCATCTTAAAGATTGCCATGCTGTAGCTTCTTGTTTAGGTCATAATTTAACTTGGAAAGGACTGTATGGTAAACCACGTGAACTGGTAACAGATGCTGTTCGACTGCTTTGCAACGCCATTCAAAAAAATGAAT
This sequence comes from Bacteroidota bacterium, assembly GCA_020436175.1. Classification (GTDB taxonomy): domain Bacteria; phylum Bacteroidota; class Bacteroidia; order Chitinophagales; family JADIYW01; genus JAGQYH01. The sequence goes on along the minus strand of JAGQYH010000361.1, from coordinate 1,935 downwards.
CGGATCAACCTGTAAAACTAGTATTGATGAATACCACCGGAAATCGGAACAGGGATTTGGATGAGCCTATATCAGTAGGGCAAATAATAGTGATCGGATTACTTAGAGTATTGTTGCCACCACATGTAGATAATGAAAAAGCGGCAGATTTCTTAAGAACAAAAATCGGTCAGAACAATCAGTTTATCCAATGGGCAGCTATAAGACCCGACACCTTGATTGATGAAGAATCCGTATCTGACTATGAGTTACACGCATCTCCTACCAGAAGTGCCATTTTTAATGCAGGCCAAACGAGCCGTATCAATGTGGGACATTTTATGGCTAGACTGATAGTTGATAATGCGTTATGGAATCAATGGAAGGGCCAAATGCCGGTAATTTACAATACAGCTGATTACAACAAGAACAAGTAGCGCTTGATAATTGAGTTATAGAGTTTGTTCTGATGCTTATAAAATAATTAATGATAAAAAGGCACAATGATTCATTTTTGGTGTATTTTTACATCAAATTATAAAATCATGGCAAGACAAAGTATATCATTCACAAAACCTAATGATGAATGGTTAAAATCTCAAGTAGATAGTAACGAATATTCAAGCAAAAGTGAACTCGTCAATGATTTGATTAGACAAGCACGGAAACAGCAAGCTCAGATTGACTGGATTCAGGCAAAACTCGATAAAGCTGCAAAAAGTGGATTTACCGATGATAGTAAAAATGAAATTTTAGCGGCATCAAAGGCATTGCTTAATGGCTAAATACCGATTAAGTAATGAAGCCAAAAACGACTTGATTCGGATACATCATTATGGCGTTCGTAAATTTGGAATGGTTCAGGCAGATAGATATTTTGATTCCTTTTTTGAATATTTTGAAATTATCTGGCAAAGGCCATATTCTTTTGAGGCGGTTGATTTTATTAAAAAGGGATATAGGCGTTGTGTTTGCGGTACAGATAGTATCTTTTTTAAGGTAAATGAAATTGAGGATGTAGTGGAAATCATGGCAATTATTGGAAGGCAAGATCTGGACGGTAAATTATAATAAATCAATTGAAACTTTTTCTGCTCAATAGCCCGTGTTTAATTTTCTAAGTATTTTAATAAGTTGGCATGTATATATTCAACAAATTATTTGATTTTCCCAAGCAATATAGTGGTGAATTCGTTACCATCTTTCCGACGGATATTCAATTTGCGGTCTCAGATCATGAGGCAGTGATGGCCAGTAAAGAAGAGTTGCGTTTGTGGAGCGATTCGGATTGGCCGACGGAGGACTTTACAATAGAGGAGAATAGGGAAGATCTGAAATTTCATGTAAAAGATAATGAAGACCATACCGCGTATGGTTTTATGTTGTATGATGCCGATCGAAAAACATGTTATGGAAGTTTGTATGTGAATCCCATTATCGCAGAAAACTTTAAAAATAACAAGGCGGCATTAGCATCATTTGATGCCCGAATAAATTGTTGGATCCGCAAGGATTTGGATGAGAAGCTAAAGGTTGCAATTATAAAAGAGTTAATAGTTTGGCTCAATAGTGAATGGCCCATTCAATGGGCTTTTACCGCCAGACCTGCTTTGCCGCAATATCAAAACCTATTTAGTAAATGCGGTTTAAAACGTTCATTGACTTTAGTTTACAAAGATGACAACGAGCTTTATTTATATGCTTGGCGTAACTTAAGTTTCTGAATATCCAGTCAATTAATGAAAGAAGTTATTTATTTCTATCCCAAAAGATTGCCGATTTGAGATAATAATTTCTTATACGATATGATTATATTTGTTTTTACATTGTTTATTCGTTATTAACGGTTAATATACAGTTAGTGAAGTTTATCCGGTTGTTGGTTGACAAGCAAAAAAAATAAAAACGAGAATGGCAACTGAGCTGAGTAAATTAGAATGGATAGAAATATTACAA
>JAGQYH010000360.1 GCA_020436175.1 Bacteroidota bacterium | reverse complement strand
GATTCATCTTCATTTTCAATGATCTCTCCAATGGCAAATGCCAACATTTCTTCCTGACTTTCTTCCAAAGAACGTTTAAGAATAAGATTCCTCGAAGAAGTGATCGTACCATTTTCTACTTGGAAATAATGAACAAAGGTTTTGTCTTTTTCTTGTGTAAATCCGAAAACATGAAGGTTACCCAAATTAGGATGCACAATTGCTGATTTCTGTTGGTATTGTTCCAGTACATCTATCTTTTTCTTGATTTCATTGGCTGCTTCAAATTCCATTTCTTGGGCTAATGCAGTCATCTTTGTCTTAAAAGCATTTTTAACAGTGGTGACATTGCCTTTTAAAATATTCCTGATATTGTTGATATTTTCCAGATAGTCTTCTTCTGATTGTTTGCTTTCACATGGTCCCAAACAATTTTTTAAATGATATTCCAGACAAACTTTATAATTCTTTTTTTCTAATTGTTTGGGTGATAGGTTCAGTGCACATGACCTTATCGGATAAAGAGATTTAATCATTTCTAAAGTGGCCCTCACATATTTTACGGAAATATAGGGTCCGAAATACTCCGACCCGTCATTTCTTTTATTTCTAGTGAGAAAAATTCTTGGAAAGGATTCGTTGACGATCACAATAAAAGGAAAGGATTTATCATCCTTTAGTTGAATGTTATACTTGGGTTGATGTTCCTTTATGAGTGCATTTTCCAGTAAAAAAGCATCCTTTTCATTTGGCACTACGGTAAATTCAATCTTTTGAATCTTTTTAACCAAGAGCCGAAGTCGGGCACTCTTATTTCTGGATTCAACAAAATAACTTGCTACTCTTTTTCGAAGGTCTTTAGCCTTTCCGATATACAAAATCTTGTCAGACTTATCATAGTATCGATAAACGCCCGGAACATGTGGAATCTTTTTTATTTGTTCTTCAACGGGAACTTGCATATCATGAATGTAGAATTATTCCTTTATTCAACAAAAGGAATCGTTACTCAAATTCATTTTCCAATCCGTTATTGGATGGAATGCCGGGATCATCACTTTCGTCATCAAAAACATCGCTCGGGGAATTTCCCGGATTAGGATGCACTCTATTGTAGGCTGCACAATCCATTTCGATTTCAATAGGAACAGAAGGGGTGAAGAAAGTAGCATTCGGATCTAGTCCTAACTGCTTATCTTCATAAGCCTTTTGAAAGAATTTTGCCCAAATAGGCATGGCCATTCTACCTCCGGAACCATTGCCTAATGTTCTAAATCTCAATGCTTGATCATCACAACCAACCCATACACCGCCAATTAAATTAGGGGTCAAACCCATAAACCAACCATCGGTATGGTCATTTGTGGTTCCGGTCTTGCCGGCTACTTCTCCCGGTATTTTATAATACCATTTAATTCGAGTAGCCGTTCCGCCTAATCCCGGATTGGTAACACCTTTCATCAATTCTAACATGATGTGTGCGGTTTGTTCAGACATTACTTCTTTACGTTCGGTAATGAATCGCTGAATCTCCGTGCCATTTTTGTCTTCAATTTTGGAAATATAGATTGGTTGAGTACTGCTACCGGCATTAACAAATGTGCTGTAGATGTGCATCATTTCCCATAGTGATACCTCAGTGGTACCTAAGGCCAAAGAAGGCACAGGCAAAGGATCAGATTGCATACCCATGTTCTTGGCTTGCTGTACCATTAGTTCAGGTCCGATCTGACTCATGATATAAGCTGCACAGGTATTCACTGATTTAGCCAAACATTCTTTTAATGTATACCATCCACCGTATTTATGATTACCGGCATTTTTCGGTGTCCATGGACCGGAAGGAGTGTAGATGGTTACCGGTACGTTTTGAATTTTCATACAAGGAGACCAACCATTGTCGATGGCCAGAGAATATAGGATGGGCTTGAAGGTAGAACCGGCTAGTCGTTTGGTCTTTTTATCTGCATGGTCGAATTTAAAATGTTCAAAATCAATTCCGCCTACCCATGCCTTTATATGACCATTAGCAGGATTCATGACTAAAAATCCGGTATGCAAAAATAATTTGTGATATTTTATAGAGTCAAGAGGTGTCATGACGGTATCAATATTGCCGTTATGACTAAAAATCGTCATTTCCTTTTCCGTATCGAAATAAGTTTCAATTTCCTTTTTACTGGCACCTTCTTCTTTCAATGTTTTATAAGCATCGCTTTGTTTAAGGGCAGAATTTAAAACCACTTTGCCTTGTGGTTCATCCCAAAAACCTTTTTGATAGGTCTTGAATTCATAAAAGAACTTCTCTTGATGTTCCATCAAATGCTCATGAACAGCTTCCTCAGCATATTTTTGCATTCTGGAATCTATGGTGGTATAGATCTTTAATCCGTCGCGGTAAATATTGTAATTTTCACCATC
>JAGQYH010000035.1 GCA_020436175.1 Bacteroidota bacterium | reverse complement strand
TGATCGCCAATAGAGCACATGTGATCAATGGCGGCAATCTATTAGATGAGCACAAGATCATACATCCTAATGATGATGTGAACAAATCGCAAAGTTCAAATGACACGTTTCCAACTGCTATGCATATCGCAGCTTATAAAAAATTGGTGGACGAAACTATTCCTGCACTACAGGAATTGAGAGATACCTTCGCAACAAAATCCAGACAATACATGGAAGTGGTTAAAATCGGTAGAACACATTTTATGGATGCCACTCCCCTTACTGTTGGTCAGGAATTATCCGCATTTGTTTCACAAATCGACCATGGCATTAGAGCTATCGGCCATAGTTTAGCCCATCTTTCAGAGTTGGCTTTGGGAGGCACTGCAGTAGGAACGGGCATTAACACACCAAAAGGTTATGCTGAAAACGTGGCTCATAAAATCGCCGAGTTAACACGAATTCCATTCATCACAGGAGAAAACAAATTCGAAGGTTTATCCGGCCATGATGCTATTGTAGAAGCACATGGCGCTTTAAAAACGGTAGCCGTTAGTTTAATGAAAATTGGAAATGATATCCGAATGTTGGCCTCAGGACCAAGATGCGGCATAGGTGAATATATTATCCCTGCCAATGAACCTGGCTCTTCTATTATGCCGGGTAAAGTTAACCCTACACAGTCAGAAGCCATTACCATGGTTTGTGCACAGGTAATGGGTAATGACGTTGCCATCAACGTTGCCGGAAGCAACGGTCAGTTTCAATTAAACGTTTTCAAACCGGTTATGATCTTTAATTTCCTAATGTCCGCTCAATTGATTGCAGATGCTGCCAGATCGTTCAACGAAAATTGTGTTAAAGGTTTAGAGCCCAATTATGCCAATATCAAAGACAATTTGAATAACTCATTGATGTTGGTGACTGCGTTAAATACAAAAATTGGATATGACAATGCCGCCAAAATTGCCAAGAAAGCACATGCGGAAAACAAAACATTGAAACAAGCAGCAGTTGAATTGGAACTATTGACAGCCGAACAGTTTGATGCATGGGTAAAACCTGAAGATATGATCGGTGAATTGTAAAATACACTTAAATGCTAATGGAAATGACCTAAATTCATTTTCAACAAAGCAATTCCAATTAACATCATTTTGATTGGCATATTTTATTGCTTCTTCAATATTGAGAAATAGCTAAACCTTATATATTCAAATTATTGTTAAAACCCAACCATTGTAATATTGAACCATTACTTTTGGGAATAGTTTTTGCTAATCGAATGATATGATAAAATACATCTTTACCCTAGCCGTATTATTGGTCGCTTCCACAACCGTAAAAGCAGACGATGGAGCCTACGATATAAAAATTGAAGTGAATGGTATCCATAACGACAATGCTATTTTGGCCTATTATTTTTCAGAATCAAAATACATTAGAGACACTATCCATTTTGATGAAAATGGCGTAGGATTCATAACCGATACAGCAGAAATCCCCACAGGCGTTTATCTCCTTGCTTTTCCTCAGTTAAAACTGAACTATTTTGAACTTATTTTAGGAGAAGAAAAGCGTTTTTCAATGAAAACGGACACCAGCAATCTGGTCAAACAGATGATAGTTGAAAACTCACTGGAAAACGAACTCTTCTATCAGAATCTGAAGTACATGCTCGATGTCGGAAAAACTTCTCATGAGTTAAAAGAAAGCATAAAAGGACTGGATAAAAACGATTCGGAATATGAACGGCTGAATCAGGAATTAGTCCAATTGGATAAAGAGGTAAAAAAGTATAGAAAAGACCTTGCCGCCAAGCATCCCGATTCCTACTACTCCACTGTCTTTAATATGATGGAGGATGTTGAGATCCCTGAAAATCCTAATCCAAATGATTCTGCCTTTGCCTATCGGTATTATCAAAATCATTATTTTGACAATATGGACTTAACCGATGAAAGACTGTCCAGAACGCCGGTATTTATGAGTAGAATTAAAAAATTCCTGGATTATTACACGTTGCCCTACCCGGATTCCATCAATGCGGCTATTGATAGAGTTATTGCCATGGCAGAACCCAATTACAATATGTATCAAATTGTGGTGTCCAGCATCTTTAATAAGTATGCCAAGAGTAATATCATGACTCATGAATTGGTTTATGTTCATATGGCTAAAAAATACTATGCTCATCCGGAAGTGGTAGATTGGATCGAGGAAGAACAAAGGGCAAAAATTGTTGACTTAGTTAGAAAAAAGGAACCCACTTTATTGGGCAATATCGCTCCTGATATTGTGATAGCCGACATAGAAGGTAAAACCAGAACTTTGTATGAAGAAGCGGAAGCAAGAGACTATACCATTTTAGTAATTTGGAATTCCGGTTGCGGACATTGTAAAACTGAAATGCCTATCCTTCGTGACTTGTATGAAAGTGAGATCAAATCATTGGCGAACATTGGGGTATTTGCAATTTCAACAGAGTTAGAATATGACGAATGGACAAAATTCATCTTCGAAAATGAATTGAATAAAGAAAATTGGGTCCATTGCATTGATATCTACGGCAGCAATATGTTTAGAGTGAAATACGATGTCACTTCAACACCTATCGTTATTATCTTGGATAAACAGAAAAAGATATTAGCCAAAAGGATCAATGTGGAAGATATTCCCGGATTGCTCTCTTATGAGATCAACAAAAACAAATAACCATTATTGACCGCTAAGTATTAAGTGGCATTTACAATTGTATGGCTCAGTTGATTGTTACTACAAACATTCAAAACTTGTAATGTCATTAGAAGGCGTCCAATCCTCAAATGGTATATTGCCGTTAACCGCCTCAAATCCATTTAACACCTCCATATTTAAGAACAAGTTAAATTCAGACTCATCAATACAGATATTGTCCGGATTCTCTTCAGTGCCTCCGGTAAGAATGTTAGAGTTGTCACCGCCTAGCAATATATGCTGAATAAAAGGATGTTGATTAGGATTGGTTAATTTCAAATACAAGTGCATTGCTACCACCAATGAGCCGAATTCGTGTTGTAAGGTAACCTCAGGCCAAATATGGTCTTTGATCATCTCATTGCCATAAATCTTAACATTGGTAGGAAATGGATAAAAATTCGGACCAACATAATCCAAGGCATTCTCATCCAATACCAATCCGGATACCACAATTATACTGGCTAAGTTATTTCTAACGATCCTATTGTTAAAGATCTCCGTGTTTGATGTTGAACTTTGCAAAACACCACAGCCGGGCGGTACATTTCCTACGCCTACTGTTGTTCCAAAACTGGAAGATGGAGCGAAATTCTTAAAGTTATTATGATGAATAAAATTGTTGTATGCCCTTACATTGCCTCCACGTTGCGATAAGTTAGGCAGATCAAAAATCAAAAATCCACCGGTATTGTTGTAAAACTCATTATCATACACTTCTGCATCTTGTGTATTCTCAATCTCGCATCCGGCAACATTCTTATAAGCCACACAGTTTCTTACAATAGCCCCCTTTGTTTGCCCCACATAAATACCTGCATCGGAAGCGCCGGTAGCTAAACACGAATCAATCAAAACATTTTTACATAAAACAGGATAGATGGCATAGCCTCCGTTGGAAGAATCAGCCACATTATTCCATATGGCATGGATAGTATGAAAAGTTACATTTTCACTATTGGACACTTTGATTAAATCCCCTTTCGCATCCATTAAAGTAAGTCCCTTGATAATAAAATTGGTGACATCAGTGACTCTAATCCCTTCACCACCACTGGTTTGCAATGAAAAATCCAGCTTGGTCTTACTTGGGCCTTCTCCCATAATTTTAATATCGCTGACATTTACCAAACTTAAATTATCGAAATAGTAAGTACCTGCCTTTAGCTTTATCAAAGTGCTGTTCTCAATAGACAAAAAAGCAATATTAATGGCTTCCTCCTCTCCCGGACCAAATTCCAAACAATTATTGTAACCACTGTTCGCACAATCATCCACTACAATTATTTCTTCTGTGGCATCGTTACAGGAAAATATAAACAAGCTTACAGCCAATATATAAAGTGCTCTATTCATCATTACTTTCATTTTATGGATTTAATCTTATTAATTAAAGATCCAAAGCAATATATGTAATAATTTTAGCATTCCACTATTAATGATTAGCCATATGTAGGTATAGGTATAATTTTCTGGTGATATTTTTAGATCAACCATAAAAAGGCTAAAAAAGAACCGCCAATTTGAGTAGTGAGATTATCCCAGCCATGTGGGGAAACCGCCTCAACTAAAGTGGTTAACAAGGCCGTTGTAACAATTTTAAACATTAGAAAAGGAGTAATGGCTAAACCCATCAGTGTTACACCAATTACCAAGGCTATAATACTGGCCATAAATACCGCAGCCGATCCTTCATAAGATCGATAAGCAGTAACACCGGTTAACGTAGGTACTTTGTATGGATGTCGTCCAAAAGCGGTTCCGACTGGCTCTCCTACCGCATCTCCAAAACCGGTAATCAAATATCCGAAAGCTGCTCCAACCGGACTAAAAAGAATATTGCTCAAAATACCCCCGATTAAGGTAGCCAAATAAGGCATTATTATGTAGTAAGTTTGCCTTGGCGCATCTTTCTCTCTAGCCATGGCTTCATATAGAATAAATCCTTCTCCTTTATAAATGGCATAAAACACGATCAAACTAACCACCATACCAAAAACGATGGTGCCAGTGAGTGCCATTTTTATCTGGATAATACTCGCTGAAAAGAAAACCAAAAAATGGAAAAGTTTTCTTGAATAGCCGGTACGCCATTGCTTATATCTTTTTACATAGCCTGCTAAATAAAGGAATGTAAAAGCTACAATAACTGATGGAATGCCCAAAAATAGAAATTCCCTTCCACCGGGAAAGTAGTCGATGAGCAACTGCCAAGCATATTCAATCATAAAATACTATAAAAAAGAAGTGCCCAAAGCAATTCACTTCGGGCACCTTAAATTTCCTTCCGGTAATCTATTAGATTCAAAATATATTCAAAGATCTAAGCCAAATCTCTGAACATGGTCATGAATTTCATCATTGCGCCCAAATTACTGATCTTGATCTTACCCATCATTACCGCCATTTGCTTATTGGATCTTCCTAATTCAGCATCTTCATAGTCGGCAGCATCTGCTCTGATAACGCAATCCGGCTCACCTTCCAAACCTTCTGCAGCAGAACAAACTCCGTTTTCAACTTTAACCGTAAACTCACCTCCTGTATCTCCTTCAATAATAAACTGAAATACTCCCGATTCCCCTCCGGCTGCGTCAGCCTTAAATCTTTCCGGTAATGCCAAGATGATTTCTTTGGCCGTTTGTGGTACACTCATAATAATTGTTTTATGCTATTTGTTTAAAGAATGCTGCAATATAAAAAGTTTAAAAATAATTTTTAAATCTTACCAAATGTTTGTTTGATAAAAAATAATATAATATTGAATAACTATTAATTACATATTTTTATTATTATAAATTAATAAATTTAACCGCGATTTATTTTAATTTTCAATAGCACCTTCCTATATTCAGACAGAATTTTTAATCATTGCTACTTATTGCCCAATGATTACATTTTTGTGTACCAAAAAGAAAAAATGATATATACAAAAGAACAAGTTGCTTCTTTCAAAGAACAAACCTTCGCATTTATAGAAGTAGAGGAAAAAGAAAATACATTATCCATCACTTTGAACCGTCCGGATAAACGAAATGCCTTCCATCAACCTTATTTAAATGAAGTAGCATATGCCTTGGCGTATGCTCATTTTAACAATAGTATTTGGACAGTTGTATTTAAAGCCAATGGTGCTGTATTTTGTGCCGGAGCTGATCTAAAGGCATTTGCCGGTATGGAAGTTGACAATGAAGGCTCAACTATTCCGGCTCCTTCTGAAATTATTATCATTGGCAACGAATTTAAAGGACTGCATAAGCCGTGTATTGCTCAAGTGCATGGAGATGTTTATGCCGGCGGCTTCTTGTTGCTAGGCGGTTGTACTCATGTGGTGGCGGCTGAAAACGCCAAGTTTGGATTACCTGAAGTAAAAAGAGGTATCTGGCCGATGCAGGTAATGGCCAGCTTAATGCCAATCATGAATGCACGACAAATGTTGGATCTTTGCATGAGAGCTAAAGTCTTGTCTGCCAAAGATGCATTGGAATTAGGGATTGCTACACAAGTAGTTGGACTAGTTGAACTGGAAAGTGCCGTAGAATTATTGGTCAACGACATTAAAGAACAATCTCCATCCGCGATACGATTGGGTTTACAGGCTTACGAAGAGTTAGCTTCTGTTGCCAAAGAGGAAGAGCACAAATACTTACACAAAATGTTAATGAAGGTGCTTTCTACCAATGATGCAAAAGAAGGATTATTGGCCTTTAGAGAGAAACGAAAAGCTGTTTGGACAGGAGAGTAATTATATGTTAAGTGTTGAGTGTTGAGTTAAAATAAATGAATGAGTTCAGATAAAGTAGTAAGAGTTGCCGGCACACAAGGCTTCTATGGTGATAGTCCCATGGGTGCCATGGCCATCGTTATGAATAAGGCAGCCGATTATCTCATGCATGATAGTCTGGCAGAATTAACCTTGTCAATTTTGCAAAAAGACAAAATGCGGGATCCTTCATTGGGATACCCAAGAGACATTGAATTGCATGCCAAAATTCTATTTCCGGCTACCATCAAATCAGGTATTAAAGTAGTAACGGATTCCGGCGGATTAAATCCGGCTGCTGCGGCAGAAAAGGTTAAATCCATTTTGCAAGCCCAAGGTATCAGTGGCGCAAAGATCGCGATAATTACCGGCGACAATAAGATTGATGAGTTGAAGGACTTAAAAGAAAAAGGATTACTGGCTAACATGGATTCCGGCGAAGCCTTTTCTTTTGATAAAATGCCTACCCATGCCAATGTTTACATTGGTGCCCAAGGCGTTAAAGATGCTTTAGACCAAGGAGCCGATATCATTCTCGCCGGTCGGGTGGCAGATCCATGCTTAATGCTGGGCATTTTGGCACACGAATTTAACTGGACAATCGAAGGTGATAATTTATCACAAAAGCAGCTTGATCTTTTGGCGAGTGGAATTGTTGCCGGTCATGTTTTGGAATGTGGTGGGCAAGCCAGCGGTGGCAATGCTTATTCCGAATGGCCGATGGATTATTCTATCCACGATTTGGGCTATCCTATTGCACACGTATCGGCCGATGGCAGCACTGTTTTTACCAAATTGGACAATCAAGGCGGAAAAATGTCCAGAAATACGGTTCGCGAACAATTGGTATATGAAATTCATGATCCTGCCAACTACTTAACGCCCGATGTAACAGTAGATCTTACCCAAATCAAATTGGAGGAGATCGGCCCCAATAAAGTTAAACTGACCAATGTAAAGGGTAAACCAAAACCTGAAAAGTTAAAAATGACCATTGGCCAAATGGAAGGCTATATCTCCGAGCAGTTTTTCTTTTTCAGTTGGCCTTATGCTTGGGATAAGATCAAAAAATTTGAAGAAGGTGTAAAGGGAATTTGGAAAAGATTACCTTATCCCGTGAAAGATTTTGAGTTCCAATATATTGGCGTGGATGGCATCCATAGAAGTGCTGCACCTCGTCCGTCTGATGAAGAATTGAACAATAGAAATGAGTTAGGATTACGAATCGTCATTCGGCACGAAGACCCGAAAACGTCGCAAGCAGCCTTTTCCTCTATCATTTGTTTAGGATTAAATGGCCCTCCGGGTGTTAATGCCATGCCCGGTTGGGGAAAGCCTAATCGAGTGATGTTAGGACTGTGGCCCACGTTGATTCCAAGAGAACTTGTTCATCCCGTTACAAAAATCATTGAAGTATGAGTATCGTAAAAGTAATAGACATTGCCTCAGCAAGATCCGGTGATAAAAACAATATTTGTAACATTGGTGTCATGGCCAATTCAAAAGCCGATTATCAACTACTCAAAGAACACCTTACCTCAGAAAAGGTCAAAGCTCATTTTGGAGAACTCATTAAAGGAGAAGTAATCCGATATGAATGGGAAGCATTGGAATCATTAAACTTTGTGTGCTATGAAGCATTGGATGGTGGTGGTGCAAGATCCAGAAGAATGGATAATCTAGGTAAGAATTTTAGCAGCCATTTGTTGAGAATGGAGTTGGATGTGTAAAGTACCCAATGATCAAATGCTTAAATGATATAATGATGCAATGTTCAACAATATGACTAATAAGGAAATTTATAGTAAAATTTGGATTATAGTTGAAGAAGTTGACGAATCTCAATATTGGTTAGAAGTTATAAAGGATGCCAACCTATTCATAGACATTATGGCATTATGGCATTATAGCATTATAGCATTGAAACATTAAAACATGAAGGATTATTTTTTCTCAGAAGATCATCAACTTTTCCGTCAGTCTTTAAGATCATTTTTAGAGAAAGAAGCTTTGCCTTTTATTGATCAATGGGAAGAAGACGGCGAGATTCCCAGACATCTGTGGAAGAAGTTTGGAGAAATGGGGTATTTCGGACTGGATCAAAAGGAAATTTATGGCGGCTTAGATCTGGATTTCTTTTACACCGTAGTTTTTCTGGAAGAAATCTCAAAATGTAACAGTGGTGGATTTGGTGCCGCCATTACCGCTCATCCCTTGCTGACCCTATCTCATTTGGCGCACAATGGATCTGATTATTTGAAAGAAAAATATCTGATTCCCGGTATCAAAGGAGAAAAATTTGGTTGCCTGGCGATAACGGAACCACATGCAGGCTCCGATGTGGCCGGAGTCCAAACCAAAGCAGAGGATCAAGGTGATCATTTTTTAGTAAATGGCAGTAAGACTTTTATCACTAATGGTGTGTTGAGCGATTACCTGATCGCAGTATGCAAAACTAAGCCGGAAGTAGGTTCTGCCGGCATCAGTCTATTAGTTTTGGATAGAGACATGCCCGGTATAACTGCTACTAAATTAAAGAAATTAGGCTGGAAAGCTTCCGATACCGGTCAAATTCATTTTGATAATGTTAAAGTGCCTAAAGAACACTTGATCGGACAGCAAAACGCCGGTTTCTATTACATTATGCAGCGATTTGAACTGGAGCGATTGGTTTTGGCCATTTCTTCGAATGCCGCCAGTCAGGCAGCAATGGATTACACCTTAGCTTATATGGCAGAACGAAAGGCCTTCGGGCGATCAATAAACAAGTTCCAAGTGTTGCGCCACAGAATGGCTCAATTGTCAGCGGAGATAGAAATGAATAAAATCTTCACTTATCAATGTTGTCAAATGTATCAGGACGATCAGTACCAAGTTACTAAAGCTGCTATGGCTAAATTATTGGCTACGGAGTTGGCTGATAAAGTAGCCACAGAATGTTTGCAATCTTTTGGAGGGTACGGTTTCATGGAAGATTATAAGATGGCGAGGATGTTTAGAGATGCCCGTTTGGGAACCATTGGTGGTGGCACTTCTGAAATTATGAGAGAGATTATCTCAAAAGATATCATCGATGGTGTCAATTATTCACTTTTGAATAAAATGCGATAATGAGTAAATGCGCTAATAAATTAATTCGCGTTAAAATGATATGACAGAAAAGGAAATTTTTGTGGAACAAATGAAAATACGAACGAAAAAGAATAAAATTACTTCAAAGCCTAAAAGGTTTATCCTTTAAAAACTAAAATATTATCACATTATAGCATTAAAACATTAACACAATAAATCATTGACACATGAAAGATTACTATTTCAACGAAGATCATCAAATGTTTAGAGAAGGCTTAAAGGCGTTTTTGGATAAAGAAGTTAAGCCCAATATTGATGAATGGGAAGAAAAGCAAGCCATCCCTTATTCCATTTGGGAGAAATTTGGAGATATGGGTTATATGGGCATCAATTTTCCTGAAAAATACGGAGGAATGGATGCGGATTTTTTCTATTCCGTTATCTTCTTAGAAGAAATTTCTAAATGTTGGTCGGGAGGATTTGCCATTACGCCGGTTGCCAGCCATTACATGTCTGTTCCCTACATCTTAAAACACGGTAGTGAACAACTAAAAGATAAATATTTACCGGATCTCGTTGCCGGAAGAAAGATCAGTTGTATTGGTATCAGTGAACCCGGTTGCGGTTCTGATGCTGCCAATGCGCAAACCAAGGCCATATTGGATGAAAGCGGTGAATTTTATGTAGTCAACGGAGCCAAAACCTTTATTACCAATTCATTTTTTGGAGATATCGTAGTGGCGGTGGTAAAGACCAATCCGGAAGCCGGCGTGGGTGGTGTAAGTTTATTGGTGATCGATTTAGATTCGGAAGGCATCAGTAAAAGACGATTGAAAAAACTGGGTTGGCATGCTTCCGATACTTGCGAGCTAAATTTTGACGAAGTAAAAGTACCGGCTGAAAACTTGATCGGTCAGGCAGGACAAGGATTTTATTACTTAATGCAAGGCTTGCAACTAGAAAGACTGGCTGCATCTGTAATGGGCTATGCCTCCTGTGAAGAAGCCGTTCGGTATTCATTGCAATATATGTCAGAGAGAAAAGCCTTTGGCCGAAGCATTAACAAATTCCAGGTATTGAGACATCGAATTGCACAGTTATCCAGCGAAATCGAAGCTGTTAAAGCCTTGAGCTTACACGCCTGCAGAATCTATAATGATGGTGTTCTTGACGTAAAACTTTGCTCAATGAGTAAATTATTAGCCACCGAATTAGCAGATAAATGTATGTATCAATGTTTGCAATTCTTTGGTGGCTATGGCTTTATGGAAGAGTATAAAATGGCAAGAGCCTTTAGAGATGCCCGTGTGGGCACCATCGGCGGCGGAACTTCTGAGATCATGAGGGAAATCTTATCCAAGATTATTATTGATGATATGAGTTATAAGCCTGTTTCAAGTGCAGGTTCAGGTGCAAGTTCAAACTCAAGTTCAAATTCAGGTTTGTCGGAAGATTATAGCGAAAGCGCTCCACTCACCGTTGAGGCCATTTTCGGCAAATTACCGGAGCGCTTCAAAAAAGAGAAAGCCGGAGCCTTCAAAGCCAATGTTCATTTTGATATTGCAGGCGATCAGGGCGGACAATATACTGTATTGATCGACAATGGGAATTGTGAAGTCATTGAAGGACACGAGGGCGACAGAGATTGTTTGGTAGAAACTGATGATGAAACCTACATTGGTGTAGAAAGTGGCCAACTGAATGCCCAAACCGCATTTATGACCGGTAAAATTAAAGCAGATAATTTAGGCGTGATGATGCAGTTTAGCGGCTTGTTCAAACGATTGAATTAAATCCAACTGACATGAGTTAAAAGCCTTCATTGATATTCTTAATGAAGGCTTTTTTGTAATTGTTGTACATAACTTTCAAATGCCTCATAAGTGTTTAGATCTGAATGCTCCTTTTCGTTGGCAGAGGTTACCCAATACTTAAGATAGGATGTCGGTTGCGAGATCAATAAGAATTCTTTATCCGTAACTAAATCCCGTTGAAATTGGTTAGGATCATAAATTAAAGCCGTTCCCAGATTAAAAACCGCATGCTTTTCATGTGAATTGTAATCTCCCCAAGCTAAAACATAGTTCTCGGCATATTCCATTTTTAATTCCGAATGAATCGACATACCAGTAACAAATTGAACAGGTTTTCCTGTTAATTCCCTCACTTCAACAACCGCATGCCTTGAATTTGCTAATGTGGTAAGCGTAAATTGAATATCAACCCAACTATCTTGATAAGGAATAGCATACGACGTCATTCGAATTTGAGCAATAGAATCATTCAAAATAATTTCGGCTGTTCTTTTATCAACCGGCCCTAAATTTTGAAAATCGTTCCCGTCCCACAGTTTAACACCTCCCAATCCGGTTGTTTTTCCGGCTTGGTAATTGTCGGAGCCATAGCCTTCAATTCTTTGAGTTTTGGATGGATACCATTTGGTGTCTTTAAGTTCTAACCTTGGATGAAATTTGGAGAAAATATCAACGCCGCCAAATTCATTGAAATAAACTCTATAGGCTACCCATAAATTTTCAATTGCCGGACCATGATGACCGAGTTTAGTATACAAATCACCCTTTTCAGATTCCACATGATGAACATATTCTCCTGTAGATTTCCAGAACATACTTGCATCCAAATCATTTTCATCTGATGTGCTATTCTGTGCAATACCTAAATAACATCCTAAAAAAAAGGCTGTTACAATCAATAAACTTATTTTTCTTCCCATCCATTTAAACTATTTACAAGTATAGTTGTTTTTAGTAAAATTCAATCGTAAGAAAAACATATCAATAACATTTGAATGATGCATAAAGCACTATTGAAAACAAAGCAACCATAAAGTATTAAGAGATAAAAAAGGATGTTAAAATCTTATTCCTTTTGCGCTATATTTTACCTATTAAAAGCTGTTTCTTTGGTGCTCATTTTTTAGCTAAAACAAACTAAGATGTCAGTAAAAGGAACACACTTCAAGTTGAAAGGTCAAACCAATTTCTATAAAGGAAAAGTAAGAGATGTTTATACCATCAATGATGAAACTTTGGTTATGGTGGTAACCGACAGAATATCTGCTTTTGATGTGGTATTACCTAAAACGATACCGTTCAAAGGTCAGGTGTTAAATCAAATTGCTGCGAAATTTTTGGATGCCACCAAAGATATTGTTCCCAATTGGGTGGAAAGTGTTCCGGATGCCAATGTTACCATCGGCAAAAGATGCGAACCTTTTATGGTGGAAATGGTGATTCGTGGATATTGTACGGGCCATGCCTGGAGAACGTACAAAACAGGGAAAAGAGTGCTGTGTGGTGCCGTCATGCCGGATGGACTAAAAGAACACGATAAATTTCCTGAGCCAATCATTACACCTTCTACCAAAGCTGCGCAAGGCGAACATGATGAAGACATTTCAAAAGAAGAAATTTTAGAACAAGGATTAGTAAGTCCGGAAGACTACGCCAAACTAGAGCAATACACTAAAGCATTGTTTAAGAGAGGTAGTGAAATGGCAGCTGAAAGAGGTCTTATTTTAGTAGATACCAAATATGAGTTCGGTAAGGTTGGCGATCAGATCGTTTTAATGGATGAAATTCACACACCGGATAGTTCAAGATACTTTTATTCGGAAGGTTATGAAGAAAGACAGGCCAATAATGAACCGCAAAAACAATTATCTAAAGAGTTTGTTCGTGAGTGGTTGATCGCCAATGGTTTTCAAGGTAAAGAAGGACAAAGTGTGCCTTTTATGCCGGATGATTTTGTTAATTCTGTCAGTGATCGATATATTGAACTTTACGAAAATATTGTAGGCGAAAAGTTTGTAAAAGCCGACCAAACCGATATTGACGAACGGATCAGAAAGCATATTGAAGCGGCATTGCAATAGTTATTGATATCGTCTTTAACTTATATCGTTTGAATTTCCCAAACACAGGTCCATTGATAATGACTTTGTGGTGGCAACCATAGTAAACCAATACCATTGTTTAAAGCATCGGGGATGCAGGTCATTGGTTCAATAGCGATGGCATTCCGCTCTTTGGGAATGTATAATTGAATGTATTTTGACTGATTGTCTTTTATTGAAAGTGATAAGGCACATTCTTTTTGAGGATATTGCAATGTCATTACTTTATCTTCATTGGATTCGATTACAAAACAATGGTCTACTTCCAAATCACCGATGGCAGTCGGTTTGGCAAATCTGTTGAATGTTGTCATTTCTCCTGTCGGGATCTTTCTTTCATCTACTTCAACTTTTCTGGCATTCGATAACTCCAAGATAAGATGATCCACTCCGGTTCCCAAATCACTAAAATAGGGATGCCAACCCAAGCCAAAAGGCATATCTTCCTTTCCTTTGTTCTCTATCTTGATCGTTTGCTCTAAAGTATTATGCTCTAAATGATATTCGATATAAATTTCAAAAGGAAACGGATAGCCGGGTATAGAGCCATCATATTGATAGGTTAGTTGAATCGACGTATCAGAAGATCGATACTCCATAGGCTGATCAAAAACAAAGCCGTGCATGGCATGTTTGAATTTATCATTGTGCACCAGCTCATACACTTTATCATTTACTTTGTATCGACCATCTTTAATTCTGTTAGGAAACGGTGCCAGACAAACTCCTTTAAATCTTTGCTTTTGAAATGTTGCTACGTCATCATACCCGTCGATCAGATTCCAATATCTTCCATTTCTCCATACCTCCATCCTATTCAATGTTCCGCCATAGTTGGGTAATACACCCACTCTCATACCATTGTTTTTATCGGATAAAATAACTTCGCTTGCTA
>JAGQYH010000359.1 GCA_020436175.1 Bacteroidota bacterium | reverse complement strand
AATGTCGTTTTTATTTGCTTTTCTAAATATCATTTTCAATTCAGATTTAGGATGGTAAACATTGAATAAATTTAGTTCAAGGCATTAACCTAAAGAGCCGTTTATTTTTCATTTTTAACGATAAGGTTGATCTCCGGCACAAAATGCATCATTTTTTTGCCAGTTTTTTGCGATAATTTATAAAACCATTTCCAATTTTCTATCGGTAGATGTTTTCGTCCCGACAGTATTCTAAAACCTCTTTTATCTATGACATTATCAGGTTCCAAGTGTAAGGCTTTCAAAACCATTTTCTCAAGTGATCGATAGGTAAAAGCTTGCTGTGTTTCACCTTGATGGCGATTTTGTAAATGATGATATTTTGCATCTAACGTTGCCACTATTGGAATTTTTGTAGGCGTGGCAATCAAAATGATACCGCCTTTCTTTGTCACTCTTCCCATTTCTCTTACGATTTCTTTTGGATTGGGGAGATGTTCAATTACATGCGAGGCCAGTACTACATCAAATTGGTTGTCCTGGTATGGCAGTTTGCCTTGTTCAAGGTCAGTGTCTTCGACAGAATAGCCGATATGTTCGCAAAATTTACGTCTTTCTTCCCAACATTCTATGCCGTACCAACTGAGGTCTTTTTGATTTATCTTATCGATAAATATTTTGAAAAAACCTTCTCCGCAGCCGATGTCCAGCACTTTCATGCCATCCTCCAAAAGGTTTTTTTGTTTGAATATTTTGGCTGCACTCAGATATCTCTCATAAAACAAGTCGTAGTTTCTGTAACCGGGAATTACGCCATGAGATAATTTTTTATGTACTTTTTTCTTGAACGGTTGAATAGGATTTTTACTCCATTTTTCTTGTTCCTTATAAAACTCATCTATCTGATAGTGCGTATAGAAATTTTCTAGTTCAGTCATTTGTTCAGTCTAAATACTTGTCATTTTGCTGTTGGTGACCATATTCTATGACTCAGCAAGTTCTTTGAGCTTATTTAATGCCTTCACCCAAGTCGAGTTAAAGTAATCAAGGTATTCTTCTGCAGCATCGCATTCAACCGTAACTGTGGTCGCACCGTTATGCTCATCAAAGGAATAGTTTTCGAGTCCACCTGCCCATTTTTCTACATCAGGACCTTCGGTGATTTCCTTCTCACCATCCAAAATTCCATTGTGGCGAATGGAAATAAATTGATACGGAATATTGTCTGCAATTTCGGATACCATTCCACCTTTTTTACCATTTTCATCTGTTCCGATAAAGTAGATTTTAGAACCCTTCTCCCAACTTCCTTCATAAGTGGATGTAGGATTAAATTCAGCTGTCCATTGCTCGTAGGTTTTAATATCGCCAATGCCAAGCATCGTGTCATACACTTTCTTAGCCGAAGCTTTAACATCTATGTTGTATTGTAGTTTTTTCATGGCCTATAATGATTAACCAATTTGTTGTCGTTTATAAATGTACTCTGTATTTCAACTAAATCAAAGGTTTAGGTTATAACCTAACAGGTTTTAAGAAATCCGACTCCAATAATTACCTTCCTTAAAATGCTCCATCACGTAGCGACGCATACCGGTGTGTTCGGGTAAACGCAATTGTTCATCATGTGCCAAAATAGCTTTGGCCGTTTTTCTGGCTTCCTCTAAAATGGCACCATCGGTTACCAAATTGGCTAGTTTTAATCCGCTCATGATACCGCTTTGGCGCGTGCCGGCAATATCTCCGGGGCCTCGCAGCTCAAGATCAACTTCTGAGATCTTAAACCCATCATTGGTATCTACCATGGTACGCAGTCGTTTTAAACCATCGTTGCTGATCTTATAATCACTCATCAAAATACAAAAACTCTGATCCGCTCCCCG
Organism: Bacteroidota bacterium; assembly: GCA_020436175.1. Classification (GTDB taxonomy): domain Bacteria; phylum Bacteroidota; class Bacteroidia; order Chitinophagales; family JADIYW01; genus JAGQYH01. The sequence goes on along the minus strand of JAGQYH010000359.1, from coordinate 548 downwards.
GCCAACACGACCTCTTAATTGATGTAGTTGTGAAAGCCCAAACCGCTCAGCATTTTCGATAATCATAACACTGGCATTGGGTACGTTTACACCCACTTCAATCACTGTAGTTGCTACCATAATATGTGTTTCGCCATTAACGAAACGTTGCATCTCAAAATCTTTGTCCTGAGGTTTCATCTGACCGTGTACAATGCTGATGCGATAATCAGGTGGCGGGAATTTCCGAAGAATGGATTCATAGCCTTGCATTAAATTGTTCAGATCCAGTTTTTCAGATTCCTGTATCAAAGGATATACAATATACACTTGACGGCCTTTTTTGATCTCATCCCTTAGAAAGCCAAATACTTGTAATCTTGATTTCTCAAAGCGATGTACGGTTTTAATCGGTTTTCTACCCGGCGGCAATTCATCTATCATGGAAACATCCAGATCGCCATACAATGTCATAGCCAGCGTTCTCGGAATAGGGGTGGCCGTCATTACCAGAATGTGCGGCGGTTGATCGCTTTTCTCCCATAATCTGGCACGTTGGGCTACACCAA
>JAGQYH010000358.1 GCA_020436175.1 Bacteroidota bacterium | reverse complement strand
TTACAAATTAGATTGGAATTGTCGCAATCCAGAGAAGCAAATCTTATTCCCAAAGGCAATTTCTTTCAAAGCTCCGGAGGGCAATATGTGTTTGTTGTAAAAGACGATAAAGCAGAAAAAAGATACATTAAAATAGGACGGCAAAACCCATTGTTTTACGAAGTTTTGGATGGATTGGAAGCAGGAGAAAAGGTAATTACATCTTCTTACGAGGCCTTCAAGAACTTTGAAATAGTTGATTTAACCAATTAAAAAATGAATATGATAAACGTACAAAATCTTACGAAAATCTATAGAACGGATGATATAGAAACAACTGCACTAAATCAAGTGAGCTTTACTATCAAAAAAGGAGAATTTGTGTCCATCATGGGACCTTCCGGATGCGGTAAATCTACCTTATTGAATATTTTGGGAATGCTGGACCAACCTAATGGTGGAAGTTATACTTTTCAGGATATGGAAATAGCCGGTTTAAATGAAAGAGCCCGATCAGCTATTAGAAAAAAGAATATCGGATTTGTATTTCAAAATTTCAATTTGATAGATGAATTATCGGTTTTTGAGAATATTGAATTGCCGTTGATATATAATAATATTTCTGCCAAAGAAAGAAAGGAAAGGGTGAATGCCATTATTGACAGCGTTGATATTGCACACAGAGCAAATCATTTTCCACAACAACTTTCCGGTGGTCAGCAACAGAGAGTAGCCGTAGCTCGTGCATTGGTGACGGCTCCACCGTTACTTTTGGCAGATGAGCCAACGGGTAACTTAGATAGTTCCAATGGTAACGAAGTAATGGAACTGCTTTGTGCATTGAATGATGCAGGAACAACCATCATAATGGTGACACACTCGGCACATGATGCCGGATATTCCAATAGAAGGATTAATTTATTGGATGGTCAGATCTTATCTGTTGAAAATGTTGGCGTGAACGTAGCGGTATAAACACAATCATAATTTAGAAAAGCTAAAAAGATGTATAGAAATTATTTAAAAGTTGCTGCTCGAAACTTGTTGAAGAGCAAGTCTTTCACAGTGATCAATATATTAGGACTTGCCTTGGGGTTGATGGTAGCCATTTTAGTCTTTTTGTTTGTTAAGAAGGAAACTTCTTATGAAAAGCATTTTGCAGACTATCAGCAAATTTACAGAACCAGTATTTATGGTAACATGAACGGGCAAGAGATGGAAACTCCTGCATCACCTTCACCATTGGCTTACTCTTTTAGATCAGAATTTCCTGAGGTTGTGACAGCGACTAGAATTCAACCGGTTCGTCAGGAGATTATGATGCAGCACGAGGAAATGAAAATCTATATTGATAATGGTTTTCAGGTCGATAGTCAATTTTTTCAGGTTTTCAGCCATCAATTTATTCATGGCGATCCGGCAACGGCCCTCAACGATTTGAATACTGTAGTGCTTACTGAAAGTACGGCTAGAAAATTCTTTGGCGATCGAAATCCAATGGGAGAGATCATCAACTATGATACGCGACAAGATTACGTTATCACCGGTGTTGTTAAGGATCCTAAACCGGAATCTCATTTTCATGCTAATATGTATTTTTCGAACAACGTGGTTGATCATAGGTGGCTATCCAATAATTTTTACACCTATGTTAAGCTGAAAAAGGGTCAGAATTTAGCCTCCTTTAGAACCAAACTAAACGAGTTCTTACAGATCAAAATCGCCCCTGAGTTAGATAAATTTATGCAAGTAACTCCGGAAGAGTTTCTGGCTGCGGGTAATGTATTTGAATACAATCTGACACCCATCCAAAGGATCCATTTATATTCTAACATGAATTGGGAAATTGAGCAGAATGGCAGCATCATGTATGTTTACATTTTTGTCGCCATCGCATTTTTGGTGTTGTTGATCGCCGGGATCAATTTCATGAATTTATCTACCGCACGTTCTGCTAAAAGAGCCAAAGAAGTCGGTATTAGAAAAGTGTCCGGGGCTACTCAACCCATGTTGATCGGGCAGTTTCTTTTGGAGTCAATTTTACAAAGCGCTATTGCATTGTTCGTGGCCTTCGTGATGGTAGAGCTGTTCTTACCGGCATTTAATCATACCATGAATACCAATATTGAATTGTTCAACGACTATTTTGGCATGACTATCGGTTTTGCCCTTTTGGTGGCCCTTATATACGGTATGTTTTCTGGAAGTTATCCGGCATTTTTCCTAAGTTCTTTTCAACCGATTAAAGTATTGAAAGGAGATGTTTCCAAATCAAAAGGTGGAGCTTTGTTTAGAAAAACATTGGTAGTCCTTCAATTTACAGCTTCCGTTGTTTTGATCATTGCCATGATCGTGATCTTCAAACAAACGTCCTATATGCACAACAAAAATCTAGGATTCAAGGGAGAACAAGTTTTGGTAGTGCCATTACAAACAGACGA
>JAGQYH010000357.1 GCA_020436175.1 Bacteroidota bacterium | reverse complement strand
TGCCATTATTCATGTCGTAAGGTGTTTTGAAGATCCAAATGTGGTGCATGTGGATGGGAGTGTCAATTCGGTGAGAGATAAAGAGATCATTGATACAGAATTGATATTTAAGGATATTGAAGTGGTTGAGAAAAGACTTGAAAAGCTTAAGAAAGTTGTCAAAACAGGCGATAAAAGTGCGGTAAAAGCATCTCAATTGATGGAACGGATGATCAAGCATTTCGAGCAAGGTTTACCGGCAAGATCACTAGAAATGGATGAGGATGAATCTGAAATAGTAAAAGAAATGATGCTGTTAACGAGTAAGCCTATCTTGTATGTTTGCAATGTCAATGAAGATGCGGTCAACTCAGGAAATACTATGTCTAATGCATTGATTGAAGCAGTAAAGGATGAAGGAGCTGAAGTATTACTGATCAGTGCGGCCATTGAAGCTGAGATAGCGGAGTTAGATTCGATGGAGGATAGAATGGAATTTGTGAAAGAAATGGGATTGGAAGAACCGGGCGTAAATCGTGTCATACATTCTGCATATAAATTATTGGATCTGATCACTTACTTCACTGCTGGAGAAAAAGAAGTACATGCTTGGACTATCCGTCAAGGTTGGACGGCTCCACAAGCGGCAGGAGTGATTCATACCGATTTTGAAAAGGGCTTTATCAGAGCCGAAGTGATCCAATACGAAAACTTTGTTAGTTTAGGTTCTGAAAGTGCCTGCCGAGATGCCGGAAAATTACAGGTAGAAGGCAAAGATTATGTTGTGAAAGATGGCGATGTAATGCATTTCAGATTCAATGTGTAGGCAGTAATTTGAGCCAAAATTGAGCGAACTAATTTGATTGCCCGATCTCAGGTTATTAGTTTATTTTTATATCAATGATTCTAAGATCCTTAGGTTTATTTTGCGTTTTGGCCATTAGCTTCTTATGTGAAGCTCAGGAGGATTATATCAGTGCGATTGATGAAGAAGAAAGGGAAGTCATTGCGACTTATCTTCAAGACAGATATTGGAATGAAACTTCAACACAATCATTGTTACATAAAAAACTGTCGGAAGAGCAGCTAAGTGCCTCTGCAGTGATCTTGCAAAAGGATATTTTAAAGGAATATTTTAGAAATTCGAGAAACTTTCTGCGGAATGTAAATGCAGAACATACTGTAATTAAGATCCAGGATGAAAAGGGGATAACGGAGAATCTTATTTTTCTCTTCGAAGAGATCAAAAACGAGCAGGTAATCAACTTATCTGCGTTGAGAATTATTAAAACCAATGGAAATCAACAAATCATTGATATTGATCAGCAAGCGGTCACGATCCAAAGTGGCAAGGTGATCAAAAAGCGATTAGTGATTCCCAATTTAGAAGTAGGTGATATTATTGATTATTATACCTATTTAGAATTTAGAGTGTTATTCCCACAGCAATATAGCCGAACTTACGATCCGGTGTACATTATACCACAATCCACTTATCCTATTTTGGAGTATAATTTGAATTTTTCTCTTGGGCCATCAGCATTTATGAATGTTTCAGCTTATCAATTGCCCGATTTCGAGAAAACGGCTTACAAGGTAAATAAAAGAACTTTTACAAGGTTTACTTTGCATCAGCAGAATCTATTGCCTTATCCCAAAGAGCTGGCTTATTTTTATCCGTTTCAGACCGTTCCTAATTTGAAATTTCAAATATTCATTGGTCCATATTACGGCAACACTGATATAAAATACAATTTAGGCGGCACTGCTAAAATGAATACTTCTGTTTTACCGGCTAAACTGCAGGATTATATGGTTGAAATGACTTCAACCGGCAACAAATTGTTTTTCAAGCAGTTTAAAAAGCAATATAAATCAGACAAGTTAAAGGGAAAAAGAACAGATGAAAAGGAAGTGATCGATCTAATGTATGACTTTTACCGGCAGAAAAAGGTGATAACTTCTTTGCAACATAACGGGCAACTGGAAGAGAACAGTCAACATTTTACAAGAACCATGCATTATGCTTTAAACAAACTGAATATTGATCATGATGTATTAGTGGTTTTTGATCGCCGAATGTCCAATATTGATCAATTTATTTTAACGGAAGAAATGGAGTTATTGATCAAAACAAAGAAGGACGATATTGTTTTATCCGATCCTGACCGATTTTCAATGCCCAACGAGATTCCCTATCAATTTGAAGGTAGCGGTGCTTATGTGTTTACTCCGGAAACAAGACATTTAGACAAAAGTCAATTGAAGGCATCTACTGCAAATGACAATGTACTATCGAAATCATTTCAACTACAATTGTCGCCCAACCTAACCGATTTGGAAGTTGACGTTGTGACTAACGCATCGGGACACCATAAAATGGATTTGCAATCAAAATTCAAATTTGCTAAATGGATAGCATTAATTAATGAGACAAGTAAA
>JAGQYH010000356.1 GCA_020436175.1 Bacteroidota bacterium | reverse complement strand
ATGAGGAAGAAGAAGATGGCCATGAGAAAATCATTGATCCACACATGAATGGCCTTATCCAACGAAAAGAAATTTTCCCCTAAGGTAATCTCAATGTGGTGATGCAAAAATTCCTCATAGATATGCCCCCAACTGCTATTGGCAATGATCAAAGCAGTAATTGTGCAAATGATCAAAACAATACCACCGGCAGACTGATTATTAAAAAACTGTTGAATAGGTTTCGTAATAATTAGGTTGGGACGCATAAATTCAATGGTTTTTTGGATTGATAGAACATTAGGTGATTCAGTATAAAGAACTTGAATCCTTTCGTAAAAATAAACATAAATGCTTTTCTGAAAGGAAGGCTTATTAAAATTTATGGAGAATTATTTAATAAAAGATAAAACCACTATAAAAGAAGGGTGAAGAGTAATATTTTTGCAGCATGAGATACATCACGGTGATAATCTTGATTCTTATTTGCGCTAGCTTGAACGCCCAAGATAATTTTATCGATTTAGGTACAGATACGATTTATTATGATGCAGATTATGAATATGTCGTAGCTTTTGAAACGGAAGCAGGCATGGAAAGTTTTGTGTTTTACAGATCCGCCTTAAAAGCTTACAAGGAAAACGATCTTCTTTCCGCAAAGGCAATGATCAAAAAATCTATCAAATTGAACAAGAATGAAGTTAAGTTTAAAATGCTTCAAGCTTGGATCAACTCCAAAGAAGGCTCTTATAAAAAGGCCATTAAACTAAGTAAAAAGGTATTGGAAGAACATCCGAATTATAAAGAAGCGCATTATTGTAAAGCTTTGAATCATTTTTTATTAGGAGAATATCTAAGTGCAAATATTGGTTTCAGTTATTTAATTGAAATGGACGATGCTGATTTTCAAGCCTATTACGGTCGTGCCGAAACCAGATTGAAATTGGATGACCTGCAAGGAGCAGTGAACGATTATACCAAGGCATTAGCAGCTAATCGAACGCTTACGGAAGCCTACAAAGGCAGAGGCATTGCTTACTCCAAAATGTATGATTTTAAAAGTGCCATTAAGGATTTTAATCAGGCACTTACATCCAAACCTAACGATGGCGAGTTGTATTACTATCGAGGAGTATGCTATTTAAGATCGAGTGATTTTAGCAATGCTTGTATGAATTTTGAGGATGCGCTCAAACTAAATTATAGAGCTGCAGCCGAATATTACAATAAGAATTGTAAGTTCTAAATTCCTGTTTTGCCAAATTGACATACCTTAAATTATTATAGCTTTTCTTTATTTAGTTGTTTTTAAATAAAAGCAAATCAATGACTTAAAGTGCATTGATTGAGATTTGTATTTAATTAGATGTACCTGTCTAAATACAGTAGCCGCCATCGGCCATGTGAATGCTTCCCGTAGTATAGGCAGACGCATCCGACGCTAAGTACAGGGCCAACCCGGCTATGTCGGAAGGTTGACCGACTCTTGCCAACGGCAAGCCGCTCAGCATTTTTTTAACTACTTTTTCATTGCTCCATAAGGCTTCACTAAACTTAGTTTGGATCAACCCCGGACAAATTACATTAGCCCGAATATTCTTATGTGCCCATTCTTTAGCCATAACTTTTGTCAATGAAATTAATGCGGCTTTGCTCACGCTATAAATTCCAATGGCGGGCTCCGGGGTGATGCCACCAATACTGCTGATGTTAATGATGCTGCCGCCATTCTTTTTCATATATGGTAAAGCTCTTCGGCACAATTCAAAAGGCCCTTTCACATTAACATCCATGATCTTGTCAAAAGCCCATTCTTCTGTATCTTCCACTGCACCATACACCGGGTTGGCTGCTGCATTGTTTACAATAATGTCTATTTTACCGTAGTATTGAATGGTCTTTTCAACCAAAATTTGAATCTCCGCTATACTACCCATATTACAGGCAATCGACAGTGCTTTGATGCCTTCGCCTATCATTTTTTCTGCGACATTGTCAACGGCAGGTTGTTTTCTGCTCGATACAATTACTTTGGCTCCGGCTTTTCCCAATGTATAAGCAATGGTCTGTCCAATTCCTTTACTGGCGCCCGTAACAATAGCAACTTTCCCTTTTAAACTAAACTGCTTGAAAATATCTGACATATTATTTTGATTTAATAGTTGATTACCAAACCTCAATTTAAAGTAAATAACCGGGCTAAACCAAAATAATTTGAAGCTTACTCATCAGGAACACCTATTTTTTACTATTTTGAAAACCCAATGAGTAATAAGGTTTATATACTGGGAGGCTACCAAACCGACTTTAGTTTGAACTATGCTAAAAATGGCGGCGGTATTGATAAGATCATTAGCGATACCATTGATGGTGGCTTATCTGCTACTCATTTGCACGAAAAGGATATTCAGGTTTTTCATATTGGTAATTTCATTGGTGAATTGATGGC
>JAGQYH010000355.1 GCA_020436175.1 Bacteroidota bacterium | reverse complement strand
ATGGGTGTGGCTGCACTTCCTTCTTCATTTCCAATGAAATGATAGCCACAAGGGCCAAATGTTACTTCTGTCGGACCATAAGTATTAATGATCTTCATGGACGGCGACAATGTCCTGAATTTTTGAAAAGATTTATTCTTCTTGGGTTGTAAACCACTCAAAATACATTCCAGATATTTTATGGTTTCGGGTGTGAAATGTTCGGCAATCTTATCCAACAAAGTTGGAATAATAAACATGATATTGATCTTGTGCTGATACAAATAATCAACCAATTGATTTGTCCGAACCAGTTGATCCTTAGGAATAATGTGTGCTGTTCCCCCAAAACATATTGTTGAAAATATCTCCTCCACGGATACATCAAAACTAAAAGGCGCTCCAACTGCTCCAATTCTTCTTGATGGCAGATCAATATAATCCCGGATAGCGAATAAAAAATTGACCACATTTCGATGTGAAATAGGAACGCCTTTGGGTCGCCCACTTGATCCGGAAGTAAACATGATATAAGCTCTATTCGTTGCCTGACACGGATAATGAACCGGACTTTCATCTATATAAAAATCAATATTTTCCCATATTAACTGACGAATTCCATACGTTTCCATATCCTTACCAAGTGCTTGATTGGTGATCAACCGGTCGATTCCGGCTTCTTTGATCATTATTTCCAACCGTGCCGCAGGATAATCAGGATTAAGCGGCACATAGCAACTGCCGGCCTTTAATACGCCTAGAATGGCAATAATATGATCGATGTTTCGATCTAAATAAATGCCAACATGGCTTTGGGTTTTACATCCATTCTCCTGTAAAATTGAGGCAATTCTATCCGCCTTTTGATTCAAGTTTTGATAAGTAATAAACTTCTCTCCAGAAACCACTGCCACATCATCCGGAAAACGTAATGCTTGTTCTTCAAACAAATGATGAATGCACAATTCCGAAGGCACGGTAACCGTACGATTATTCCTTCCTTGGACGATCTGTTGAAATTCATTTTCGGACAATAAGGAAATACGATTCAACTGTATTTCATTGGCTTCAGAAAGACGATCTACAAAATTTTGAAAATGATCTATAAATGAATCGGCCACCAAATGATTCAGCTCCACATCAGGGTAACTAATCTTCCAACATTGCTCGTTTAACTGATAAATAATAGACCATTGTGTTGCACCCTGTTGCTCTGCATCATCTGCTAAAATGCCAATCGACAGATTAAATTGCCGGATCTGATCTACAGAAATATTATTCTTTAGGATGGGATATCGACTCACAATATCATTTAAAAATGGTGCTACATTTTTGGCTTCCTTTAATTTGGATAAAACATTCTTAACGATCTGCTTTAACGGCAATTCAGTATTGATATCTATTCGAATTGGGAAACCATCGGCAAAAAGATTAGAGTACTTGAATTGCTGCTGTTGTATGATTATATCAAATGAATAATGATCAGACAAGCATGCCAAGTAAAGCACTAAAAGGGACAAATGGTCTTCCGGTTCAAATTCCTTACCATCAAAAATGTCTGCTGCCTTGACAGTTTTTATTGTAAATTGCTTGGAATACAGAGCGCCATTCTTATTCTGTTGATGGATGAAAGGCATTTCCATTACTTCAAGATCCAATAGTTTGTCTATCCAATATTGCTCCTGTTTGCAAGCCAAGCGATAAGCTTTGGTCAATCCAACAGGATCTGTTTCCAAATCATTGAAAAAGGTTCCATTGGCTACATCAAGTTCCTTTAAAGAACAGTCATTGCCATAGATGTCCTTTAATTGCTTGATGGCCACTTTATTGTCCTTTGTATTGAGGATCAATTGATTTTGATCGATGCGATCAATACTATTGGGAACATCGGTCGAGCGCTCTGGCAGTATTTCACATTCACCAATAATATAGAACTGATGCGCTAAATATATTTTCGGAGTTCCAATTGGATTAGCATATTGACTACCAAAATCAAAGGCTCTAATTTCCTTTAACAGGTCATCCGCCGGTTGATCGAAATTTATGACACAGGCCCGCTCCGGTCTCTTATACAATGCATTATATGAACGCTTGTCTGAGTTTTGAGCTATCGGCTGAATCGATTTTTGCTCAATCCCATTGATCAACTCCTTAAAACCAATAATAGCTTGTTCATAACATTTAGAATGCAAACTCAATGTCGTTTCCACATTGCTGATTGAAATCTGCTTTTGCACCAAAATGTCTCCGGTGTCAATACCTTCATCGATCAAATGCCATGTTATTCCGTGTTGCTTTTCCTGTTGATACAATACCCAAAATCCGGCATGCATTCCGGCATGTTCAGGCAATAAAGCATCATGATAATTAATGGCCCAATGATTAGCAGAACTAATCATCTCCAAATCCAAAATGACATCATTCACAATGCTGAACAGATAATCATACTCCGTTGAGCA
>JAGQYH010000354.1 GCA_020436175.1 Bacteroidota bacterium | reverse complement strand
AGTTCCTTTTTCTACAATAAAACCTGTAAATTCCTTACCATCAATTTTGGCAAACACAGTAAAGGTGTCAGCAAATCCGGCATTGGAGATCCACATTTTCTGTCCGTTTAAGATCCAATGTTGACCATCTTCACTTAAAGTAGCAGTAGTTTTAGCGCCTAAGGCATCAGAACCTGAGCCCGGTTCAGTTAAGCAATAAGCTGCTGTTTGAGTTCCATCACATAATCCCGGCAAATACTTTTGCTTTTGCTCCTCTGTTCCATAGTAAAGAATGGGTAGTGTACCAATACCAACATGTGCAATAATAGAAGTAGAGAATGAACCACAACGACCAATTTGCTCCGCAATGATACATCCTGTGATCACATCTTGTTCCATTCCACCATATTCTTCAGGAACGGCTGTACCCAAAAGACCTAATTCTCCCGCTGTTCTCATAAGTTGAACACTGAGTGAATGGTCACCATTTTTTTGCTTTTCAATTTCAGCAATTCGGGTATGAATTTCCTTCTCAACGAAATCACCGGCCATGTCTTTGACCATTAATTGCTCTTCATTGAATTCTTCGGAAGTAAATACCATTTCAGGGGTAGCGTCTTTAATAATAAACTCTCCACCCGAAAGGGATTTTTGCGCGGTTATTTCTGCTGTTTCCATTTTTATTGTATTTAATTTAAAAATTAGTATTTGGTATAAGTGTATGCCATGTATTATAAGATACGAAACACTTTTTACTGTTTACTAGTTTAATCTTTCAAAAATTGAAGCAATGCCTTGTCCGCCACCGATACAAGCAGAAACCATTCCGTATTTTTGATTTCTTCTTCTCATTTCGTTGAGTAACTGTACTGTTAGTTTTGCTCCTGTACAACCCAGTGGATGACCTAATGCAATCGCTCCACCATTCGGGTTGATGATCTCAGGGTTTAAGCCTGCTTCCTGAATAACGGCCAAAGATTGTGCAGCAAATGCCTCATTCAATTCAATTTGTTCAATATCATTCAGTTTTAAACCGGCTAATTGCAACGCTTTAGGAATAGCAGCCACCGGCCCGATGCCCATGATACGTGGTTCAACTCCAACAGTTGTGCATGTGATCATTCTAGCAATGGGCTCGATATTAAGATCCTTTACCATTCTTTCAGACATCACCATAACAAAAGAAGCGCCATCAGAAGTTTGTGAAGAATTACCGGCGGTAACCGATCCTCCTTGTGCAAATACGGCTCTTAAACCTGACAATGCTTCTATTGTAGTTCCTCGTCTTGGTCCTTCATCCGTATCAACAGTGTATTTTCTTGTTTTTCTTTTGTTGCCGTCCAAGTACACTTCTTCAACTTCTACAGGAACGATCTCCTCTTTAAAAATTCCCTTGTCAATAGCATTTAAAGCTTTAACATGTGATTGATATGCAAATTCATCCTGTGCTTCTCTGCTGATCTTGAATTGTTGGGCAACGGCTTCAGCGGTTAATCCCATGCTGCTGTAATAGTCAGGATGGGCTTTTGCAATTTCATAGTTTAAAACTGTTCTCCAACCTGTCATTGGCAATAATGACATTGATTCAGACCCTCCTGCTATGATGCAATCCGCCATTCCTGCTTTAATTTTGGCAGTGGCCATAGAAATGGTTTCCACACCGGAACCACAATATCTATTGACAGTTACGCCCGCAGTGGTTAGTGGTAATCCGGCTCTTAATGCGATCATTCGGCCAATTTGCATGCCTGATTCTGCTTCCGGTAATGCATTACCACAAATGACATCTTCAATTAAATTAGGATCTAAATTAGGCAAAGATTTTACCAAATGTTTGATCACATCTGCCCCTAAATCATCAGGTCTGTACGATCTGAAACCACCTCTGCCTGATTTTGCTACTGCAGATCTAAAACCTGCTACTATATATGCTTCCATTGTTTTTTGTTTAGAGCCAAGATGTTAGACATAAGTTATAAGACTCATTATTCTAACGGCTTTCTTGACTTAGTTATTAATTAAATTATTTCTGAGTTTAAATATCATTTTTTGAACTTCTGAATTCTTTTTTAAGATGGCATTTGGAGCATCTTCATGAATTAGATTTAGTTTGTTTGATAATATCAATTGTGTTTCTAATTCATTTGATGAACCAAGCGCCATAGACAAAAATCTAGAAAAGTCTTTATCTGAATTACGTCCACTACCTTCGGCAATGTTGGAAGGAATGGAAAGAGAACATCTTTTGATTTGAGAAACCATACCAAATTGTTCATCTTTCGGAAAAAGCAATGACAATTGGTAAACATCAACAGCTATTTCCATTGCCAATTGCCAAACCTTCAACTTTTTGTAATTATGAGTCATTATTCTTTGAACTATTTGTCTACTGTCTTAAGTCTTTAATCTTATTTCAGAATTTTAATTTCTCAAAGGTTTACCGGTTTGTAGCATGTGCTGAATTCT
>JAGQYH010000353.1 GCA_020436175.1 Bacteroidota bacterium | reverse complement strand
TCCAGATAATTGATTACACCTACTTGTTGCCCGGTTGTTAGATTAATCACAACAATACCTGAATGAACGGCCTTTTCTGCAATCGGTAAATGACTAAATGCCGCTCCTTCCTTTTTTCTAATTTTTGATAAACCAATAAATGCATAATGATCTATAAAATCTAAACCTCTTACAAAGCCATCAATTTTTGTGATAACCGTGTAGTTGGAGGTTAACGGATCAACTTCAACAAATTCTCCCGTTGCCGATAATAAGAGATAAATTTTATTCCGGTATATTCTCGGAGAATGTGGCATGGGTAACTTGTTGGCAATTACGTCATCGGTTTCAACATCTATCAATACACCACTTTCTGTTATGTTTTCTTTCCAACTTCTGGGGGTATTTCCTTGATTGAATGCAGTGACATATTTGGGTTTTCCATATTGCATGGCCATGCCATTCAAATGGCATCTGTCTTCAGATTCTAAGTGAGTAATAAATTTGGGCTTCCAAACAGGAGTGAAGTTGAAATGTTCATCAATTTTAATTAGACAGGAAAAATAAGTGTTCACGCCATAAATGTTATCCTTACTAAAGGCAAGATCGTGTATATCCAAATAGCCGGTGTGGTAAGTTACTCTTGGTACAAACAAAGCGTCATAAAGATTAGGTTTATTGGGATAAAATTTTGCCAATTGGGGAGAATTGGCTAACAAAATTACTTCATCCAAACAAGCGATCGCCATTTTTCCGGAATCGTAAGCTATGCCCATGGCCTTTTTAAATGTTCGGGGTAATTGTACTAGTTTATCATTGCCATTTGGGCTGATGAATACTACTTTTCCTGCTTGATAAGTGCTGATCATTAATGAACAGCACTTATCATTGAGTATCTTTGGAATTTCAGGGCTATAAGTACAAGCAAATGCAGGGTATTTGGTTAATCCCTCGTTCATTATTTGAATATTTGTTGTAATGTTTTAATCTGTCAGCACCAATTTACCAAAACCAATTTGTTTTTCTACGGTGATCACATATGTATATAGTCCGTTGGCCAACTGATCATTTTCCAATCGAAAACTATTGTTATGGGTTTCATCCATAAAAAGCAACCTGCCATGAATATCGTAGATTTTTAAAATGGCCTTATTTTGATATTCATTTTCAAACTGCCAGTAAACCATTGAGTTGGCGGGATTAGGAAACAATTTGTGTGGCATCGCAACCCAATGTTCAGCACTGGCATTTACTTCATTAGTGATATTTTCATGTAGGTAAAACTTGCCCGGTTCAAGGTAGGGGGATATTATACTGTCATCGACGCTAGAGCATGGATCCCCAATATAATGATAGCCGATTTCAAAAATATCTTTATCGTTATCATTGTCCACATCGCCGGCTACATAAGAGCTAAATGCAAAACCGCCTAATTCTCCTGAATAACTTAATACGTCTTTAGAAAATAGTAATTGGCCGTCAGGATCGAAATCAAAAGTTTGGTCACTATTGTTTTTAAAATAGATCAATTCGGAAGTGTATGAGCCGGAATAAATTTCCCCATAAAATGCACGTAACAATACATCAGTTGTACCATCATTATCCATGTCTATAAACTGATATGGTGAGAATATAGACGGAAGATTTTCTCCAATGTTCAAATTGAGTTGGAGAGATTGCACAAGGGTGTCAAACGGCATAAGATGATTTTCGCCTAAATTTTCGTAGTAATGAATAGTTGAATTAGAGTTGATGTATTCACCCGGTCTTAAATCTAAATCTCCATCTAAATCCATGTCATCCCAACTGAAGTTATTGAAAGACCCTGCAATAAAAATAGAATCAGTACTAAAATCGAAAACGGTATCTATTCCGGAGTAGTTTTCATAAATCTGTAATCCATTTTCTGCAATATTAGATATATACAAATCCCAATCTCCGTCCTTGTCAAAGTCGGCTAATCTAACCCCATTTTGACTTACAAACCAGATATAATTTACATCTTTTGAAAAAATTATTTCGTCTGAATAAATTCCATCGGATAACCAAGTGGAATCATTATTGGTATCATTGTTATTATATTTTATCCCAACGGATGTGCTAAAATCGCAGTAGGACGCATTACCATTACATCCGCATCCACCCGAAGAGTACGTAAATAAGGCATCCACATCACCATCATGGTCTATATCAATAAATTCAACATCCATATAGCTTGAGAGACCAAATAAATTTTGACTGGAATCCAGTAATATGGGAGCTTCTAAAACTATATCTTGTGCATTGGCATTATTAACGATGCTTGAAAGTAAACCTGCAAAGGAAACTTTTAGAAGCAAGTTTTTATTTTTTTGCATAAACGATGCTAACTTGACCATTAGTACCCGAAACAATGCGGTATGGTTGGCTGCTACTGCGTACCAAAGTGCATGAATCAAATTTTTAAGCTGATTTTTCATGTGAAAAACGATTT
>JAGQYH010000352.1 GCA_020436175.1 Bacteroidota bacterium | reverse complement strand
GGTGCTGCGGTGGATGTTTTTTTTTTTTTTTCAAAAGTAAAATCTGAGCGATTTACCAGTCCGCTACAAGGTATTGATAATGTGATCCTGACGCCACATATTGGTGGCTCTACGCAAGAAGCACAAGAGAATATCGGCTTAGATGCTGCCACAAAGTTGAGCAACTATTTAGATCGAGGCACCACTATTGGCAACCATACCGTACCGGCTTTGAGTTTACCCATTCAAAGTGCCGACCATCACAGAATATTGCATATACATAAAAATGTTCCCGGTGTTTTGTCCGAGATCAACTCCAAACTGTCTGCCTTAGAAGTAAACGTCACCGGTCAATTCTTAAAGACCAGCCAGCACATCGGCTACGTAGTTTTAGATGTAGAAGGCGATACGGCTACTTTGGAAGCTTTGGAAGAATTGAAACAGGTAAAGAATACCATCAGAGCCAGAATTTTATTCTAATCTGCTTTAAAAAATTCTGTTTATCTTTTTACGATGAAAAAGATACTACTCAGTATTCCATTAATCTTACTATTTGGAGGCATCATTGGTTATTGTACCGCCAATGAAAAACTTCCCGAAGGCAGTCAGCCGGAAAAAGCTGACAGTTTAGCCAAAGAAATGTTAACGGCCATCAACCATGAAGCCTGGCAAGCGACTGCGGCAGTAGAATGGAATTTCATGGGCAATCATGAACACCTTTGGGATAAGAACCGAAATTATTCCCGAGTTCGATGGAAAAAATATGAGGTGATCTTTGATATTCACAAAAAGGAAGGTGTAGCGTTCAAAAACGGTCAACGGGTTACCGGTGACGAAGCCGGAGCACTCATCCAGAAAGCATGGAAAATGTGGGTGAACGATTCCTTTTGGCTGAATCCGGTATCTAAAGCATTTGATGATGGCACTACCAGAACTTTGGTCACGACAAAAAGTGGCGATCAAGGATTGATGGTTTCTTACAGTAGTGGCGGCAACACTCCCGGCGATAGTTATGTTTGGCTGTTAGATGAAAACAATTTGCCATATGCCTGGAAAATGTGGGTGTCTATCATACCAATCGGCGGTTTGAAAATTCCATGGAATGGATGGATCAAAACAGAAACCGGTGTGATGATATGTGCGGTTCACGATACTAAACTGATCGATCTTAAATTGGAAAATGTCAAAACAGCTTTTACATTGGAAGAACTGACCGATGGTGAAGATCCGTTTAAAGTGTTGGAATAGAATATCAGCGTCCCTTTCAGGAGACACTGATGGGGAAATGTACGTTATTGAGCTTTAGACACCTTCCATTCCCATTGCACCAATAAAAGGATAATGACACATTCTATAATAAAATACGTCCATCCTAAAAAGGTTAATTCCGATCTATAAAACAACATTAGCCCAACAGTACAACAACAGTAGATTCCATTGACCAACGCCATGCTTTTCAAATAGACCGGCCATCTGGAAGGGAAGATTAAGTAACATGCCAAAGAGAAAAACGCCATCATTAAAGCCGCTATCGAAAGATAAGTTAAAATGAACTTCGGCATTCCAAACCAAGTATTGAACTTTATAAGTTCGATGCCCAACATAAATGCGGACAAAAATGCTCCAAAAGCATCAACAAGGAATAGATTGCGAGATGGAATATTCATTAAATATTAGTGATTAAGCACTTTCTTTTAAATATTTTTCTTTCATATAATCTACATTTTCCTGCATATCTCCAATGCCATTTTTAATACAATGACTGGAAACACCTTCTAAAAACATAAATAAAATACGAGACTCTCTTTTAGGGTTTTTATAGCCTAGATTTTGTAAAGCCACTTCTACTTTTTCAAACAATGGATCCAGTAATTTATGATCATCATTGATGGATCGATATAATGCTAAATGCTGAAATTTGATGGAAAATATCAATCGCCAATAATTGGTTTTCGTTTGCAACAAATCTAATGGAAGGCCTAAAACCCTATTGATTACTACCTTTGGATCTTCTTCCATTAAGATACTGTACAACTTTGGCTGAATACTTTCATAGCCTTTGGTCAATATTTCTCTCAACAACACCTCCTTGTTTTCGTAATGCCTGAAGATCAATCCTTCCGACACATTGGCCGCCTTCGCAATATTGCGTGTTGAAGTACTGGCATACCCTTGTGAAGCAAACAAATCCAATGCTGTTTCAATAATCCTATTCTGTTTCTCTGTCATAATACTAAAAATGAGTATATACTTACAAAGTAAATAAATTAATTTGAATTGTAAGTATTTATTTATTAATTTCATGCCTCATTTTTTATTTCTAATTGGTTACCAAATGACAACAGAGAATAAATACGCCATTATTGGCGGCGGACCGGCAGGATTATCATCAGCCAAAAACCTGAAAGAACAAGGCATTCCGTTTGATGCATACGAAGCAGCCGAAGACTTAGGTGGTTTATGGAATATCCAAAACAAGAATAGTACGGTG
>JAGQYH010000351.1 GCA_020436175.1 Bacteroidota bacterium | reverse complement strand
ATCCAATTCATTTTTTTGATCAGGATGGCAGCTATGAGATATCGCTGCAGGTAAAAGCATTTAATGGTTGTCGTTCCACTCATCAAACTACAATCAATATTGAGTCGTTAGATGCATTTGAATTGTCCGACACTTTAGCATTGTGTTTGTCAGATTCTATTCAACTCGATTTGGCAATCGATGGCGAACACTTTTTTAAATGGAGCCCGGCCAATACCTTATCTTCTGCCACAGTTCAAAATCCTTGGGCTTTTCCAACAGGAAATACCACCTATACCGTTCAAATTTATACGGTCAGGGCCTCAGGCGACACCTGTGTTCAAGTGGCGGATATCACTGTTTTAACCGACTATCCGATTCCTTCTATTGACAATACAACAGATCATATACAATGCGACACGGTAGTGCAATTATCGGTCGGTTTATCGAATGTAGAAAACATATTATGGTCAACTAACAGTGATTTTAGCGATAATATATCAACATCAGCAACTTTTGTTTTTCTTCAGAATGAAAGAGAAAAGTGGTATTATATCAAAGCAACCAATGATTACTGCTCTACAGTCGATTCCCTTTCGATCCAACAAGACGGTATTTTTATGGAGTTGTTAGATACCTCAGTTTGTATCGGTCAGGAAGTTTTACTGGAGGCGGAAGTCAATTCGAATCATCCTTTATTGATGTATCATTGGATTGTGGGACAAGATACTTTTATCGTAGTAACACCGCAATTTGTTTTTGCTCCTGAAGTTTCAACGGAGGTCGATTTGCTGGTTACGAATGCTTCCGGGTGCGCCAACACTAAGTTCTCCATCGTTACCGTAAATGAATTACCCTTCGTAGAGGTCACAGCCGATCCGTCAACTGTGATCAATTCACAAACCATCCAACTCACCGCTACAGAGAATAACAATTTTCAATACCAATGGTTACCCGAAGGATCCGTTAATAATAGTAATGCGGCAACATCTACCGCTCAGGTGAATAAAACTACTACATTTATTATTCAGGTAATCGATGAAAACGGTTGTATTAATAGGGATTCCGTAACGGTAATAGTTAGAGAGGAAATTTGTGATGAACCGAATATTTTTATTCCCAATGCCTTTTCACCTAACAATGATGGTTTAAACGATGTATTTAGGGTACAAGGAGAAGTCATTGAATCTTTGCAACTTCAAATATTTGACCGTTGGGGAAATGTAGTTTTTTCCACCAATGATCTTTCTGAGTCGTGGAACGGAGCACCGGCCACACAAGACGTATATGGTTATTCATTACAAGTGAGATGCTATGGCGGCCAACAATTTATCAAATCGGGCAGCATAACGATTATTAGGTAGTAATAAAGTCGTTGGATTACAATCAATTCTCTATATTAGTTTTAATTTTTATACTATCTTTTTATTTGAACTCATCGTCTTAAACTCAGGAATTTGAAAAAGGTATTTGCCGTATTGATTTATGTGCTTTCTACATTTGTTTTGGTGAAAGCCCAGGATGTACATTTCTCTCAGCAATTTGATAATGATATTTATTTAAATCCGGCGCAAAGTGGTTTAGGAAAAAAAGCCAACAGATTGGTCTTGCAATATCGTGATCAATGGCGCTCGGTGCCGGTGCCTTATTCTTCTGCTTTTATATCCTATGATCGAAAGATCAATGCAGGCGAACATCAATTATTGGGCGCAGGACTTCAACTGTTGTATGATAGAGCAGGCGATGGTCATTTAAGTACCATAAAAGTTAGCGTTTCTCCCAGTTATACCAGATTTTTCAAGGAAGACAGAATTGGTTTATCCGTTGGTTTTCAAATAGGAATGTTGCATCGTTTTATCGATTCGGAGGGATTGGTGTTTGAATCTCAGTACGACGGTGTAGGGGTCAACAATCCCAGTGGTGAAGCGTTAAATGGTACTGCTACTGCTCCCGACCTTGGTTTTGGCGTTCATTTGTCTTCAAAAATTGGTGATAAGAATCATACTATAGAAACCGGTTTTTCGATGTACAACTTTCACCAACCGAATCTATCTTTCATTGAAAATGCCATTGATAACCGACCAATTCGCTATAATGTTTATGCCACATCTGAAGTATTTGTAGGGCAAAACGGCTGGTCGATTAATCCGGTTTTAGAGTTTCAAAGACAGGATAACGTCAACAATATTTTACCCATCATCTATGCCAAAAAATACCTTAAAGATAAGCCGATGGCCTTTAGTTTTGGTGGAGGCTACCGCGTGAATGATGCTGCAAAAATGTATTTCGCTTATGAAGTGAAAGATTTTAAAATAGGTGTGAACTATGATTTAAACACTTCTAAGTTCAATGATGCTACGAACTCCATCGGAGCGGGAGAAATATTGCTTAAGTATGAATTTGAGCGCAGAAAAACGGAGAAAATTGTTGAAGTGGAAGTTGATACTTTAATGCCTGAAGACACTACCCAAATGGTTGAGGAAACAGAAGAGACCATTGAA
>JAGQYH010000350.1 GCA_020436175.1 Bacteroidota bacterium | reverse complement strand
CACAGAGAAAGCAATACTATTTGTGTAGTGGAAAATTTTAAAGATGTTTTGGCGATTGAGAGCACTAATCATTTCAGAGGAAAATATCATGTATTGGAGGGCGTTATATCTCCGATTGATGGCATCGGGCCGGAACAGTTAAACATCGAATCGTTGGTAGAAAGAGTGCAGCGTGATCAAATTGAAGAAGTGGTAATGGCATTAAATCCCACTATGGATGGAGACACAACGATCTATTATATCTCCAAAAAATTAAAAGACACGCCCACCAAAATTACCACGATAGCGAGAGGAGTTGCCTTTGGTGGTGAACTGGAATATGTGGATGAGGTAACTTTAGCCCGATCATTGGCCAGCAGATTACCATTTGATCAGTATTTTGGGAAATAATACTAAAAACAGCGATTGCAACTATCTGTTATCATAGTAAACTACAATGTAAAATACTTTTTAGCGCAGGCTTTACAATCGGTCTATCAATCCAAATGTAATTTTCAGTTTGAAGTATTTGTTGTAGATAACCACTCTGTTGATGGTTCCATTGAAATGGTAAGTGAACAGTTTCCTCAAACTCATTTAATTGCCAGTAAACAAAATTTAGGTTTTTCAAAGGCCAACAATCTGGCCATCAAACAAGCCAAAGGGCAATACATTCTTTTGCTCAACCCCGACACGATAGTGAAGGAAGACACTTTTCAGAAAGTAATTGATTTTATGGAAGATCATCCTGAGGCCGGTGCTTTAGGCATTAAAATGATGGATGGAAACGGACAATTCTTACCGGAATCCAAAAGAGGATTCCCAACACCGTATGTGGCTTTTTGTAAAATGTCGGGCTTATCCAAACTCTTCCCCCGATCTAAAAGATTCAACCAATATCATTTAGGCTATCTGGATAAAAATGAAATTCATGAAGTTGATGTGCTTTCGGGAGCTTTTATGTTGTTGAGAAAATCAGTGATTGATAAAGTAGGTGCTTTGGACGAAGACTATTTTATGTATGGAGAAGATATTGATCTGAGTTTCAGGATCAATCAAGCCGGCTACAAGAACTATTATTTCCCTCATACAGAGATCATCCATTTTAAGGGAGAAAGCACCAAAAAAGGCAGCTACAACTACGTGAGAATGTTCTACAATGCGATGATCATTTTCACGCAAAAACATTTTACCGGTTCTAAGGCTAAGTATCTCACTACCTTATTATCGCTTGCTATTTATGCCAGAGCGTCCTTGTCATTCATCAGAAGAACGGTTGAAAAGATCGCATGGCCGGTGGTTGACGCCGGTCTTATATTTTCGGCCATGTTGGGCATCAAATATTTATGGGAACACGAGATCAAGGCAGGTATTCAATATCCGAACACTTATATTTTTATCAATATTCCGCTCTATATCATTATTTGGTTGACTTCTTTTTTCTTTTCCGGCGGATATGACAGTGCGACAAAACTCAAAAAGATCATTCCCGGCATTGGTATTGGCTCTATCATCATTTTGGCCATTTACGCCCTTTTACCGCTTTCGCTGCGTTCTTCAAGGGCGATGATCCTGCTCGGAGCAATAGCCGCCATCGTTTTAATGCTGGCTGCCCGATTGATCTTTTTGGCTGCTAATGGCAAACTAAAAAGTGCCTTTCAACAAAAATCAAATGTTTTGGTGGTGGCTTCCGACCGTGAAAGTAAACGCATCATTGATATTATCTCTGCTGCTGATCTTCGAAAAAATGTGGTAGGCATTGCCAATAATTTGAAGGAGAATACTTCGTCCAATAACTTGGGCGATATTAATGACATTCCGGAAATTGTGAAGATTCACAAGATTAACGAGATCATTTTTTCATTGAAAGACATATCGAGCAACGAGGCCATGAAGATCATGAGCACTTTGGGCGGCAAAATTGAATATCGCATTATTTCTGAAGGCAGTGATACCATTATCGGCAGTAATTCTAAACATTCATCCGGTGATCTCTATACCCTGGACATCAATTTTAATTTAAATCAGCCGCATTACAAACGAGTAAAAAGATTGGTGGATCTGCTGCTTTCAGTATTCCTGCTCCTATCTTCCCCTTTATCGATATGGGCGATCCAATCCAAACTCGGCTTCTTAAAAAACATTATAGCTGTTCTCTTTGGACAAAAAACTTGGGTAGGTTATACGCATCATCAAGAAAATGAATTGCCAAAAATCAGATCGGCTGTATTGCCCATCATACCGCATCATCAATCTGCTGCTATCCAACACAAAGCGAATGTTACTTATGCCAAAAGTTACACCTGGAGTGAAGATGTGATTATGATCTTCAAGCATTTCAGATCATTGGGTCAGTAAGATCAATCTACCAAAGCTGTTTTACCGGCCGATATCTTGGCACAATCGACAATAGAACAATAGTATTGTTCATAGATAGGCAACACAATATAAATAAAAAAAACTTTGGCCTGATCGTATGCATTTTTTGAAAACTCAGCTAAT
>JAGQYH010000034.1 GCA_020436175.1 Bacteroidota bacterium | reverse complement strand
AGGATAAATGGCAACCGGTTTTAATAAGCAATCAGAAGCTCCACCAGAAGCTTGGTTTGTTGAACTTCCATCAAAAGACCAAATCGGACAATCTTTTAATTTGCCACTAAAATCCTTTTCAACTTTAGTTTTACTTCTTAATCCTTGTGTTGGTTCAGAACCATCAAGCCAGATATATTCCAGTTTTGCTTTACTCATTTTATAAAAATTTTTATATGATAAATATGATCATTAAAATTAAACAGTTCTTTTTAATTGCCTAAAAAAGACATTTATT
This sequence comes from Bacteroidota bacterium, assembly GCA_020436175.1. Lineage (GTDB taxonomy): Bacteria > Bacteroidota > Bacteroidia > Chitinophagales > JADIYW01 > JAGQYH01. The sequence goes on along the minus strand of JAGQYH010000034.1, from coordinate 14,231 downwards.
TTAGCAAACATTTAAAGTTAAATTAAGAATGAAGTCAATAAGTCTCCAAAATGTAGAGCTAAAAATAACTCGTTCCGTACATCAAGTGGATGATATAAAAATGTAAAAGCTAAAGTGCTGATTTACATAGGAATAGAAAAAATAATAGTCCTCAGATTCCTAATATTGAAGGAATTATGTTACCGTGAAAACGAGTTATCAGTAATAGAAAACTTACCTAATCAAACTAATTATTCCGTGTTGGAACAATGGTTTTTCATCCAAACCAATACCTTCAAAAATGTAGGAATAACCATCAATAGGAGCTTTGCTGCCATTAGAATAATTACCGTCCCATCCATTGGCAAAAGTGTCGGTTTCAAATACCTTTTTGCCCCATCTATCAAATATTTTAAGTGTAAATGACGTAATGTTGTTCGGCAATGGTAAGAATATATCATTTACACCGTCACCATTTGGAGTAAATGTGTTAGGCAAATAAGCTGGACAATCTCTGGTAATAAATGTGGTGTCGTACGCAACACAACCATTATTATCTACTCTAACAATGATGGTATCAAAGCTATTGTCAATTACAATACTTTCGCCGGTCTCTCCGGTTGACCAAAGTATGTCATAACTGCTGTTTCCATCAACACTTAATTTTTCGTAGATCTCATCGCAAATGTTTAAACTATCGGATAGGTTGAGCGATGGAATTTCCAAAACATTTACAATGTGTACGGTATCCAATTCACCACAGATGTCGTCATAGATGGTCATCGTCACGGAATACATGCCTCCTTCAGCATATAACTGGCTAGGGTCGTTGAGGGTGCTGAATTCATTGTTTCCTAAATCCCAAAAGATGGAATCCCATGATCCGCCAAAGGATTGATTCGTGAAGTTAACCGTTGTAATGCCTTCACAGATGGTATCCGGAACAAAAGAAAACTCAGGAGTGATACCTTGTTTAACATTCATGATGGCCGTAGTAGTATCGCTACAGGCTACCAAACTCGAGCTTACTATTAAAGTAACTGTAAAATCACCGGCAGAAATGTATTCATGGGTGGGTTCAAAGCCATTTCCGGAGCTGCCATCGCCAAAATCCCATAAATAGTTATCAATGGCAAAACCATTATCAATAGAATTATTTGTAAATGTAAAATTGGAGTTAGTACAGGTAGAGTCTCCGGAGAAATCAGCAAAGGGACCATCTTCTATAAGGATGTTCCTGCCTATTGAATCGGTACAAATGCCACTTGAATACACTACCAAAGAAACCGGTTGATTGCCCGGAGCAGTATAGGTGTATGTAGGATCTTCTATAGTATAATTAGCACCATCAATGGTCCATATTAATGAATCAAAAACTTGTGCAGTAGTATTGGTAAACTGAATTTCTTGTCCGGGACAAATCTTGATAGGACTATTACTAAAATCTGCCTGTACTGCTTGGATGACGACCAATACTTTACTGATCGTATCAGCACAGCCACTGGTAGAACTGGTGGCCAATTGCACCGTATAATTTCCTGCGGTATTGTACACCACACTTGGTGGATCTACATTGGTAGTGGCAACACCGAATCCGTTCCCATCACCAAAATCCCAGGCATAACCCAGCAATTCAGTGCCATTTAAATTGGATAAATTATTGAAAGTATGATTGTTGCCCGTACAGGTCAATAAATTTTCAAAATCGGCCGTGGGAGAAGGCAATGTGGTAATAACGTTTGTCGCCGTATCAATACAACCCAAAGCAGATGTAGCGATCATATTTACCGGGAAGGAGCCGGCAGAGGAGTATTCATAAGAAGGGTTTTGAACCCCATCAACGGTGCTTCCATCACCGAAATCCCAATTCCAATCAACTATTTGATTGTTGTTTAAACTGGTGGATGTAGCATCTTCGAACTCAACCGGTAATGAAAAGCAACCGGCTTCAAAAGTGAACTCTGCGGTAAATGTAGGATATACCCTTACTAAGCCATAGGCCGTGTCCGGAATACAAAATCCTGTTCTATTCAATATAAATGTAACTACATAACTTCCGGTATCTGGATAGGTGTATGTTGGGAAACGTTGAACGGAGGTGTCACTGGAGATACCCAAAACACCAAAATCCCAATAGTAGTTATTGGCTACCGGACTGGCATGAGTAAAATTTACTGTATAACTGCCACAAACAATTAATGCGGATTGCAATTCAACGGAATCTATATCAACGGTATTAATATCAATCGGTGATCCATTGGTTGCTTCCAGTGGAGATGCTTCTTTTGGAGGGCAGTCAAACACACTGAATTGGAAATCTCTCTTAATAGTAGACCAAACATTTCCATCCTTATAGGCAGTAGCGCAAATTCCTACAACATATATACCCTGTGACCGTGGATTGATAAGCATTAATCCTGTTTGAGCATCAATCTCTACCGTAGATAATGGACCCATTGGGGTTTGAGCCGAATAACCGTTAGCATAGTTGACTAAACTATAATTGCAAGGCTGGCGACATGCACCATCAGCAGTGGCACAAGTACTGGTGGTATTAGGATCAGGCACGATACAAAAAGTGCCGGAACCGCCTTCATAAGGTGCGCAGAGAGAATACACTACGGAATCCACCACGCCAAGTACATCGCTATTGACATTTTGAAGCTGAGTTTGATTTAATCCGGCGCATAATTGAGTTACAGGAAACTCTTCAAATTCTAATTGAGGCAATGAGCCGGTAGAAGCACCACAATCTGCCATCATCTGTGGCGTAATGATCACTTCATAAGTTGAGCCTTGTGAAATGCCATCAAAATTGTTGGCTAAATTAATCACTGCATTGGATCGGCAACATCTTTGGTAAACTACTCTGTAACCATTTGTATTGGGTGGAAGAGTAACCGGATCAAAATCATAAGTGGCAAAATCATAATTGGGAGATTGACCAGCCGTAACTGTTCCGCATTCTAAAGTATTGTTGGTGACCGGTGAAATCCCATTACCATTAAATCGTTTTGAAAGAATTTGAAAGACATTGTTGTTGTCGTTATTGTAAACATATAAATAGGCGGTACTGTCAGGAGGTGCTGTTGCAAAGGCTTCTCTATAAATTTCCATATTAAAGGTATAGGAGTTGTTACCCATACATTGAAAGCTAAGATTACCTCCAACTAAGTGTGCGGCTTTAACACCAAAACTCATTGAAACGATAAAGAGTGTAAGAAAAAAATACCTGAACATGCCCCTGTTTTTCATATTGAACTGCAAATATAGTGATAAAGTGCCTATCGATAGGGGTTACTTAACATAACAAATTATAATTTCGTTATGGATATTTTAACGTAAGTCACCAATCTTAAATTACCCTATATTTTTCATACGCTTAACGTTACCAAAAATTTAATCCATTATCACGTCATTTTAATCTTTCAACCATGTTTGTAACATACTTTTGTTTACCGTAAGTTTTCAATTGAATACCTCTATATTTGCCCAAATTGCCAAGACTTATTATGCCTAAAGATCAATCCATTCGTTCAGTTTTAATTATAGGAAGCGGCCCAATCATTATCGGTCAAGCATGTGAATTTGATTATTCCGGTTCTCAAGCCGCCAGATCGCTTAGAGAAGAAGGTATTGAAGTATCTTTGATCAACTCCAATCCGGCCACTATAATGACGGATGAACTGACTGCCGATCACATCTATTTAAAACCATTAACAGTTCAATCTTTAGAGGAAATTCTGAAGGTAAGAGACATTGATTGTGTATTGCCGACCATGGGAGGACAGACTGCGTTAAATTTATGTATCGAAGCAGATGAAGTGGGCTTATGGGAAAAATACAATGTTCGATTGATAGGTGTTGATATTGATGCCATAGAGACCACGGAGAATAGGGAGAAGTTCAGACAATTAATGATCGATATTGACATTCCAGTAGCGCCGGCAAGAATAGCTAATTCCATTTTAGAAGGCATGGAAGCTGCTCAGGAAATCGGGTTTCCTTTGGTGATCCGCCCCTCCTTTACTTTGGGCGGTTATGGCGGTGGATTTGTGCATGACAAAGAAGAGTTTGAAAAGAAATTGTCTTATGGCCTACAGGCATCTCCCACACATGAAGTATTGATCGACAAAGCGGTTTTAGGGTGGAAGGAATTTGAGTTGGAATTGTTGAGAGATGCCGATGATAATGTGGTCATTATTTGTACGGTGGAGAATTTTGATCCTATGGGCGTTCACACCGGTGATTCTATTACAGTGGCACCGGCTATGACTTTACCCGATACGGTCTTTCAAGAAATGAGGAATATGGCCATCAAAATGATGCGTTCTTTGGGCAAGTTTGCCGGTGGATGTAATGTTCAGTTTGCCATTGATCCGGTAACGGAAAAACTGATCGCTATTGAGATCAATCCAAGGGTATCAAGATCATCAGCATTAGCATCAAAAGCTACCGGATATCCGATTGCAAAAATAGCTGCGAAATTGGCCATCGGTTACACCTTAGGAGAGTTAAAGAATCAAATTACCCAAACGACTTCAGCCTATTTTGAGCCGGCATTGGATTATGTGATCGTAAAAATACCAAGATGGAATTTTGAGAAATTCCGAGGTTGTAATGAGACTTTGGGCTTACAGATGAAATCGGTAGGAGAAGTTATGGGTATTGGCAGAAGTTTTAAGGAAGCCCTGCAAAAAGCATGTCAATCGTTAGAGAACAATAAAATCGGGTTGGGCGCAGATGGAAGAAGCTGGTCCAGAACACAAGATATTTTAGATAGTTTGGAAAATCCTTCTTGGGATAGGATCTTTAAGATCAAGGATGCTCTGGAACTGGGAGTGCCCATCCATACGATCCAAAAACTCACCAAAATCGACAATTGGTTTCTGATGCAAATTCAAGAATTGGTGCAGTTTGAAAAGGAGATCAAAAGATTTACCATTCATAATATATCTGCCGACATCATATTGCAAGCCAAAAAACAAGGCTATTCTGATGCACAGTTGGCCTATTTGTTAGGAAGGATCGAGGAAGATCAGGTATATGAAAAAAGAAGATCACTGGGGATCAAAAGAACCTGGAAAATGGTTGATACTTGTGCGGCGGAATTTGAAGCTCAAACACCATATTTCTATTCCACATTTGATACCGAAAATGAAAGCATTTCTTCCCAAAAGAAAAAGGTAATTGTATTGGGTGCCGGTCCGAATAGAATCGGTCAAGGAATTGAGTTTGATTATTGCTGCGTGCATGGGATCAATGCCATTAAAGAGGTGGGTTACGAAGCTATCATGATCAATTGTAATCCGGAAACAGTTTCAACGGATTTTGATATTGCCGATAAACTGTATTTCGAGCCGGTTTTCTGGGAACACTTATTGGAAATTATAGAGCATGAAAAGCCGGAAGGAGTCATAGTTCAACTCGGTGGACAAACCGCTCTAAAATTGGCGGAGAAGTTGCATCAGCATGGTATCAAGATCATCGGTACTGCATTTGATCACATGGATTTGGCGGAAGATAGGGGAAGATTTTCCGATAAGTTAAAGGAGATGGATATTCCATATCCAAGATATGGAACGGCACGTTCAGCGGAAGATGCATTGAAAGTGGCGAATGAAGTTGGTTATCCGGTTTTAGTTCGTCCATCTTATGTATTAGGTGGACAGAAAATGAAGATCGTCATTACAGATGAAGAGTTGGAAAGAGCGGTGATCGATCTATTGAAAAGTATGCCTAACAATCAAATTTTGATTGATCACTTTTTGGATAGAGCCCATGAAGCAGAGATCGATGCAATATGTGATGGAGAGGATGTACAGATAATGGGTATCATGGAGCATATTGAGCCGGCAGGTATTCATTCAGGCGATAGTAATTCTGTTTTGCCGCCATTTGGTTTATCTGACAAAGTGGTACAAACCATGAAAGATTACACCGTAAAACTTTGCCATGCGCTGCAAATCAAGGGATTAATCAACATTCAGTTTGCCATAAAGAATGATGATGTGTATGTGATTGAAGCCAACCCAAGAGCGTCTAGAACCACACCGTTTATCTGTAAGGCTTATCAAATTCCATATTTGAATATTGCTACAAAAGTAATGTTGGGTACGCACCAATTGAAGGACTTTACCTATGAAGAAAAATTGGTGGGATATGCCATTAAAGAACCTGTTTTTTCTCACAACAAGTTTCCTGAGATTAAAAAGGAATTAGGCCCGGAGATGAAATCAACCGGTGAGGCGATCTACTTTATAAAAGACTTAACCGATCCTCATTTCAGAGAGTTGGTGAATTTAAGATCAATGTATCTAACAAGGTAAGGCAAGTCTCAAGGCCAAAGTCTTAAGATAAAAGTTTTAAAAAAGTAGGACTTGTGTTCTAAGCCTTCTTTATTAAGACTTTACTTAGCTTCACCATTTTTTATCGCATTTGAAATTATAGTAGATAAAATGGCGATTAATTCTTGACACTCTTGTAAGATAATTAGTCTTTTTGAAGAATCACCATAGTTTACATATTTGAGTACTTGAAGATTAACCCTACTTTCTTTCAATTCTTTTAAAGCAATCTTGTTTTTGTGAATAAAGTCCTTTCTAGATTCTGCTGCTTGTGACTCAGCATAATTGAATAAGGGACTTGTACCTGACCTTATCAATTGGTTCGTTAAGTGATTCCCGGCGAAATCTTTTTTAATCGTTGATGTAAAATGAATAATTTCTCCTGCAAAAACCACTAGTCTGTCTTCTAAATTATATTTTTTGTTCATACCTAGAATTTTAAACTAATTGTAAGAGTCATAAAAACGAATAATTCCATATAATGAATTTTGTGCCTTACGTCTTTAGCCTTCTTTCTTGAAACTTTTATTACTAGCAAAAGGATTTGACAAGTTGGTTTTGTTAAATAGTGCAATAAACTTTAACCCCGCATTAATAATCCCTATCTTAGAAACTTAATTTGTTCAATCGCGTTAGAATTAGTAATTAATCATCAGGATCAAAAGAAAATGAAAATTTTATTTTACATCATATTGTTTGCCATTGCTTATCGAGCGCTGAAGAAATTATTCGCTCCGGCTTTAGACAATGTCAATCATCAACAACAAAATAGTACCCATACCCATCAAAGTCATACTACCTATCGGTCGTCAACAAGCGATAGAAGCAATATCGTTGAAGATATTGACTATGAAGAAGTAGAGTAGTTTTTTGTGGCTTTAATCGCACCATCCTCCCAATAAGTAATCCAATTACCTGATTTCTTACCGTTTGTGTATTGACCTGTAATATGAATTTTACCACTATCATATCTCTTAATGATACAACCGGTATAGGCTTCATTGTTAAATGTTTTGGTAGATTTTCCTCTTAGTTGAAACTCCTCAATAATAGTAGCGTTATTGGCACATTCCATCTGAGCAATAATTGTAAAATTGCTTCTTTTCTCGCCGTAGCTGTTGGCATTTAAATCACTTCCAAAACAGAATATTTTAAAAAGTAGAAGTGCGATGGTTAAGATATATTTTTTCATAGCTTGTAATTGGTTGGTTTAAGGTATAATACCATTTGGAATCAATAGGTCATCACAGGAGTTGATTTCAGTAATCATTTTCGTAGGTTTGTAACTTCAAATTATTAGTTATGTCATTAGATAAAAATATGAATGAGGCCTTGAAGGATGCTATGAAGGCTAAAGATCAGGTCAAGTTAAGAACTTTAAGAGCCATTAAAGCAGCCTTTTTATTGGCCAAAACTGCCGAAGGAGGCAATGGTCAGGTATCTGAAGAAGATGAATTAAAGATCATTCAGAAATTATATAAACAACGTAGTGATTCGTACGACATTTATGTCAAAAGCGGCAGAGATGATTTGGCAACCACCGAAAAAGAAGAAATGGATGTTATTGCAGAATTTTTGCCAAAGCAATTAGATGATACAGAACTTTCCGCTGAAGTGAAGAAGATCATTGATCAAGTGGGTGCTTCTTCCATGCAAGATATGGGCAAAGTAATGGGCATGGCTTCCAAAGCGCTACAAGGTAAGGCAGATGGGAAGAGAATATCAGCAGTAGTGAAACAATTACTTTCGTGATCAATGCGATAAAATGGGAATTGATATTGCTTTAGGCGTCATCTTGTTTTCCACTTTTATTATCGGATACAAACAAGGACTGATTATGTCGGTGTTTGCCGTTGTGTCTTATTTATTGGGATTTTTTATGGCCATGCATTTCTCCTTTGTCATTGCCAATTACATCCACAACAACTTTAATATCCCTGAACAGTGGATACCGATTATTGCCTTCATTTTGCTATATACTTCTGTAATTTTCTTTATAAGGTTTTTAGGAAAATTCGTTGAGAAACTGGTCAATACAATACTTCCTACATTGTTCAACAGATTGGTAGGTAGTGCTTTGTGGATGTTTATTGGTTTTGTATTGTTTAGTTTGATTGTTCAATTGTTAGATCGAGCAGGTATTTTTACTGATCAATTAAAAGTGGCTTCTGTAAGTTATGTCTATTTGATAGAAAGCGGCCAATACATAGTCGATAATCTTGGTGAAGCTATTCCGTTTGTTAAAAATCTATACCAGGACGTTAATCAATACTTCAATAATCTTGCTGAGCATATTGAGATATAGTTGGAAATAGTAGGTCTCTTAATTGATATGTAATATATTTATAGTTATACGTAATGATCTAATATGGCCAAGACAAATATTAAATCAGCTGATAAAATAAAAGCGAACGGTAGCATTCACCATCATTCCAGAAATGAAGGAATTCCATTTGATCTTGATTTGATTAAAGATATTAAGATCAATAAAAGTGCAGTTGAAAGAAGAGCATCAACCATTGGAACAAGACGTTCGGTAAAAAAAGAATGGCAAGCGGCTTGGTTGTTAAGAGCCATCACCTGTATAGATTTGACTACCCTCAGCGGCGACGATACCCCCGGCAATGTGCATAGACTTTGTGCCAAAGCCAGACAGCCGGTTCGGCAAGATATCTTAAAGGCTTTAGAAATGGATGACCAAAACCTAACTGTTGGCGCAGTATGCGTTTACCATAACTTGATATCGGAAGCTAAAAAGGCATTAAAAGGAAGTAACATACCCATTGCGGCGGTATCCACCGGATTTCCTGCAGGACAAATAACACTAGCTCAAAAATTGAAACAAATTGAATTATCTGTCAAAGCAGGAGCTACGGAAATAGACATTGTAATTTCAAGAGCTTTGGTGTTAACCGGGGAATGGGCAAAGTTGTACGATGAGATTGCTCAAATGAGAAAAGCCTGCGGTGAAGCACACATGAAAACAATTTTAGCTACCGGTGAGTTATCTACGTTAACTAATGTGGCCAAAGCCAGTATGGTGGCGATGATGGCAGGATCTGATTTTATTAAAACAAGTACAGGAAAGGAATCGGTCAATGCTACTTTACCGGTTAGTTTAGTGATGATAAGAATGATAAGGGCCTATGAAGAACAAACCGGATATAAAGTGGGATTTAAACCCGCCGGAGGCATCAGAACAGCCAAACAAGCATTAGAATGGTTGATATTAATGAAAGAAGAATTGGGTAATGAATGGTTGAGAAATGATCTGTTCAGATTTGGCGCCAGTGGTCTTTTAACAGATATTGAAAGGCAATTGGAGCATTATGTCACCGGAAGATATTCGGCAGTGTATCGCCACCCAATGGCCTAAAAGAATAACAATGAAAGTAAAAGAGATATTTGAAACAATGGACTATGGGATTGCACCGGAGAGTTCCATTGTTGCACAGGATTGGCTAAACAAACACAAAGGTCAGTTCCAATTATTTATTGACGGTAAATGGCAAACACCAACATCTAAAAAGTATTTCAGTAGTGACAGTCCTTCAACCAAAACACATTTAGCCAAAATAGCAGAAGCGAATGTCAAAGATGTTGATAAGGCCGTGAAAGCTGCAAAAAAAGCACTACCCGAATGGCTGTCGATTGGGGCACATAACAGAGCCAGATACTTATATGCTCTTGCCCGTCAGATTCAAAAACATTCCAGGCTTTTTGCAGTATTAGAATCCTTAGATAATGGAAAGCCCATAAGAGAAACCCGAGATCTGGATATCCCTTTAGTGGCGCGTCACTTTTATCATCATGCGGGTTGGGCACAAGTAAGAGATACGGAATTATCGGACTATAAGGAAGTTGGCGTGGTGGGTCAAATCATTCCCTGGAATTTTCCATTATTGATGTTATCATGGAAAATAGCCCCGGCGTTGGCAATGGGCAATACAGTGGTACTGAAACCTGCGGAGTTTACTTCACTTACTGCTTTGTTGTTTGCAGAGATCTGTCAGCAAGTAGGTTTACCCAAAGGCGTGGTCAATATCATTACAGGGGCAGGAGATACCGGAGCAGCACTGGTGTCGCATCCTGAGGTAAACAAGATTGCCTTTACCGGCTCAACAGAAGTGGGAAGAATTATTCGGCGAGCCACAGCCGGAACCGGAAAGAAAGTGTCTTTGGAATTGGGGGGTAAATCTCCGTTTATCGTTTTTGAAGATGCCGATTTGGATAGCGTTGTAGAAGGCGTTGTAGATGCCATTTGGTTCAATCAAGGACAAGTATGCTGTGCAGGGTCGCGATTATTAGTACAAGAGAACATTGCTCAACAGTTGTATAAGAAGTTGAAATCCAGAATGAAAAAATTGCGATTGGGCAACTCTTTAGACAAAAGCATTGATATTGGTGCCATCGTTGATAAAGTGCAATTGAAAACCATTTCTGAATTGGTGGAACAAGGCATTGCTGATGGCGGAAAGATCTATCAGCCCGACAATGGCTGCCCCAAAGAGGGGTATTATTATCCGCCTACTTTGTTCACAGATGTTTCTCCATCTGCTACTATTGCACAAGTTGAAATATTCGGTCCGGTATTGGTGGCTATGACTTTCAGAACGCATGAAGAAGCTGTGGCGCTGGCTAATAATACCAGATATGGTTTGGCGGCAAGTTTATGGACAGAAAATATCAATTTGGCATTGGATGTGGCACCAAAGATTAAAGCAGGTACAGTATGGATCAATTGTACCAATGTTTTTGACGCTGCCTCGGGTTTTGGCGGCTACCGTGAATCGGGATTTGGACGAGAAGGTGGATTGGAAGGACTGTACGAATACCTCAAGCCTAAAGTGGAGGATGAATTGAAAAGCCATCCTGTTTTGAATAAATCGTCGGTAAAGGCGAATAAGAAAAGCAAAGTCACCGGAAATGAAGCACCCAACATTGATAGAACAGCTAAATTGTATGTTGGCGGGAAGCAGACACGACCTGATGGTGGTTATAGTCTTTCTGTTTTAAATCCAAAAGGAGAGGTGATCGGGGAAGTTGCACAAGGCAATCGAAAAGATATTAGAAATGCAGTCGAAGCTGCCCATGCCAACAAGAAATGGGGTGAAATGACCGGTCATGCAAAGGCACAGGTATTGTATTATTTGGCAGAGAATTTATTTATCAGAAAAGAGGAATTCGCTAACAGAATATCAGCCATGACCTCTAATTCTATTGCAGTGGCTCAGAATGAAGTGGATTTGTCCATCCAAAGAATATATACCTATGCAGCGTTGGCAGATAAATACGATGGTCATGTACATCATACCACACAACGCAATGTAACTTTAGCCATGCCGGAAGCGCTGGGCGTGATGGGTATTGTTTGTCCTGAAGAGTTTCCATTATTAGGATTTGTTTCAACGGTATTGCCGGCGATTACCATGGGGAATAGTGTGGTGGTCATTCCTTCGGAAAGAGCACCTTTGTCTGCTACAGATTTTTATCAAATTTTAGATACGTCCGATGTGCCCGGCGGAACAGTGAATATAGTTACCGGAGGCAAAGATGAGTTGACAGAGGTTTTAGCCGGCCATGATGATGTAGATGGATTGTGGTATTTTGGAACTGCAGCAGGCAGTAAGATGGTGGAATATAAGTCTGCGGATAATATGAAACGCACTTGGGTAAATTATGGCAAGTTCAGAAATTGGACGGATAATAAACAAGGAGAAGGAAGAGAATTTTTACGCAAAGCCAGTCAAACAAAGAATATTTGGATTCCTTATGGCGAATAATTTTAGCAAATGCTAAGTGCATAGAAGTTCGTAGGCACAGCCTACGAACAGAGTGCAACAGACATGAGATACTCAAAGATAAATGGGTTTTAAATACTATACTATATAATAGTTGTTTAAGGTAAAATGTTTAATTCTAACGACGTGATCCTGTCCGAATGGCTTTGCCTTCGGACATCATAAGTGAATAGCATTTGCTATCATAATACTTTGTACATTAGTTTTATGTTCAGGCATGGATATCAAATAAGGAATCAATCAGCACATCATTTTTTGACCTTTCAAATTGTTGGATGGATTGATATTTTTAGTAGGAAGGAGTATCGGGATATTGTAGTGGATAGTTTCAATTTCTGCCATAAAACAAAAGGACTTAAGATATATGGTTGGGTAATTATGAGCAATCATATTCATTGTATTTTATCTAGTCCAGAGGGTAAACTTTCAGACACTATAAGAGATTTAAAGAGGCATACTAGTAAATATATTTTAGAATCAATAGAGAATGCAACGGAGAGTAGAAGAGATTGGATGTTGCATCAATTTAAATATTATGCCAGTAGGCATTCAAGAAATGAGCACTATCAATTGTGGACACATGAGAATCATCCGATAGAAATTGTATTGAGCAGTAATATGTTTGATCAAAGGTTAAATTATATCCATGAAAATCCGGTTAGAGCCGGAGTGGTTGAGTTGCCTGAAGAGTATTTATATTCCAGTGCAAGAGATTATGCAGGGAAAAAGGGTTTGATAGAAATTGACTTTATGGCTTAAATTTTAGCAAATGCTAAGTGCATAGAAGTTCGTAGGCACAGCCTACGAACAGCTTATACTATTTCTCCAAACTTAAGGCTCCTTCCAGTGCCACTCTCATCATGTCGTCATAAGTTTGTTCACGATCAAATGAGGAGGATGATTCACCGGTAATCACATTATCGCTAACGGTTAAAACAGAGAGGGCTCTTGCATTAAATTTTTTAGTAAAAGTGTACAATATTTGGGTTTCCATTTCCACCGCCAAAACGTTATGTTCGATCCATTTATCCCAACGATTGGGAGAGAAATCGTAAAAATTGTCGGTGCTGAAAATAGTACCTTGAATGGTATTGATACCTAATCGCTTAGCGGCATGGTAAGCACTCAAGAGGAGATCAAAATCAGCAGTGGCGGCAAAGTCTAAGCTTCTAAAATAAAGTTGGTTCATATTTGAATCTCCGGATGCCCCAGTCACCAAAATCACTTGTCCAATCTTCAGGTCTTTTTGAATGGCGCCACAAGTTCCTACTCGGATCAAATTCTTTACGCCATATTCACTCATTAATTCATTGATGTAAATGCCAATACTGGCCATACCCATTCCCGTACCTTGTATAGATACCCTTTGACCGTTGTAAGTGCCTGTAAACCCCAGCATACCACGTACGTTATTGTAACATATCACATCTTCCAACATCGTTTCTGCCACATGTTTGGCGCGCAGTGGATCTCCCGGAAGTAATATGGTTTCTGCAATTTCTCCTGCTTTTGCTCCAATATGTATACTCATAACTTCTAGTTTGATAACATCCAATTTAATCAAATAAATTGCTTTTCATTTAATATTTGTCAATAAGTTGGTCGTTGAATCAACATCTTTACTTGTTTTAAAATGTGTAAAGGGATTGCAGTTGATTTTTCATATCTTGATAGAGGTAAAAGTGTTAATCGTATGTCCAACAAACTTCAAGACTCCGAATTGATCCTGAATAAAGACGGGAGTGTTTATCATATTCACTTAAAGGAAGAGCACATTGCTGACACTGTAATCTTGGTTGGTGATCAAGACAGAGTGAAAGAGGTGAGTGATTTTTTTGAAAAAATTGAATATCAGATTAGTAATAGAGAGTTTGTTACTTGTACCGGCTACTATAAAGGTAAACGACTAACGGTACTGTCAACCGGCATTGGGGCAGATAATATTGATATTGCTGTTAGTGAGTTGGATGCTGCCGTCAATATTGATTTAAAAACGAGACATTTAAAATCCAAAAGAAGATCATTGAATTTGGTAAGGATCGGAACATCAGGTGCATTACAGCCGGATATTCCGGTAGGGTCATTTGTTATTTCAGAGTACGGA
>JAGQYH010000349.1 GCA_020436175.1 Bacteroidota bacterium | reverse complement strand
AAAGGGAATTTTCTTAATTGTATCAAGTAAACTTTCATTGATATTATACATATAGCCTTCACTTTCAATCTTCTCAAAGTTATTTTCCCTGTTTAATTTAAATGGAATTTTGTCAAGAGGTTTTTTCGATTTGGCATATCCGGGAATTGGATGTATCACAAATCTTACATATATATCTTTGCTTTCACAAAATTGGATTAAGCGCATCATACTTTCTTCCAATATTATATTGGCCTTCTCTATTTCCTCTTTCTCTTTATTAGGACTTAACAGCAAAAATGAACGCCCCAAAACAAGATGAGTAAAAAGTCGCACAACATGGGATCTTTTATAAGCACTCTCTATTCTCGGTCCCTTCTTGAATTTTGTTGTATTGTCATTCTTAAATCGGTCTAATCCCCCTCTTTGAATTATATCTTCCACATCAGAATCATTGATTACAAAAATTACCAAGTATGGCTGGAAGCTATAAGCTGCATCTACAAATAATTTTTCCTCATAGATCAAATCGCTACCATTGTTTCCTGCATTAATCACTTCGAAATGCTTATGCCGGTTGTTCAAATTCAAAATTCTCTCAAGTTCCCTGGGAAAAGAATGTCCGTTTGTTGCTCCATCTCCTTGTGTGAAAGAATCTCCTAAGCATAAAATTCTTATGGTTGAATCCTTTGGTACAGATGTAATTTCCGGGTTTCTCATGCCAAAACTGTTTGTTCTATAGCTTACGGAAAACTCCTTTTGCTGAAATTCTACGGTTGAATTCTTTGGTAATATCTTATAGTGCCCTTTATGTTCAAAACCCCAATACGATCTGTACTTGTCTCCTAATCTCTCACTATATACATTAAGAATACCAATACTTCTCAGGCCAACTTCTAACAATAAAAGAAAAAACAGTAAGAAAAATATATACTTTTTCATGATTAAGGATGCTCTAAAAAGTTATAAGTTAAGAGTTATTGGGTTTGCATGTCTAATTTATTGAAAATACATTCCGCTAAAACATCATAACCATTGCTGTTTAAATGGCGATCAATATCCCAATAATACTTTTTATTGTACAGACCATTGGTCAGCATCAAATTGTCAAAACAAGGAGGCGTATAGATGATATTGATGTTGGAGGTGTATGCCAAATGTTCTATAAAACTGTCCATGTAAGTGTGGCCGGCCAACAACTCTTCATCGGTCGGGATTAAAATAACGGCAAATGCCGCATTATTGGAGGCAGCAAATGTCGACAATTTATGAATGGCTTCTTCAAGGGTATCATACGCCTTTTCCATTTCCTTATTCATTTTTTCAACCGTTTTCAACTCATAAGTGTAATGAAAAACATCCATAGATATGTGCCGGACAATGTAGCTGAATGCAAAAAACGGCTCCCATCTCGGTCCATAGTTGTACTTCAATTCGCCATCAGTATATCGATCAAAACCACCGCGCATGGAGATGTCAGAGGGTTCTGTATTGTTCATACAAAGTAATACCAAATCGGGTTGATATTTCACTAACTTTTCCAGCAGATAATATCCGTCTATCGGGTCGGACCCCGCAACGCCGGCGTTCATACAATTGAACCTTTTGTCTTTGTAAGCATTGTTCAATTTATCTTCCAATAATTGAGCCCAGGTAGAGTCTTGCGGCGCACCAATTCCTTCGGTATAAGAATCTCCTAAACACAACACCCTAACCTCATTCTGGTCCTTGATCAATGGAATACTGTCATCTCGGATTCCTTCATTGTTGTATGTATGCAAATAAGAGAATTCTGAGCTGGATTCCCATCGTTCCGTATTGGGGATATGGGCAAATCGCCAAGGATTAATATCGTAAGTGTTTTTGGTTTTGATGTATTGTCTTTGCTGGTATCTGGATTGATAAAATTTACCGCCCTTTCGTTCAATGTAAGTGGCTTTTGTTTTGAGACCATATCTCAAAAATGCTTCCGTACCCAACAATAGCATCATTAAGATCACAAAGCCCATGATAAAACCTTGTGCTCTTTTGCGGTAGATGAAATAACTCACATACGCTACAAATACACTCATCCCTAAGTAAAAGAGGATGGTATATCTGAATGAAATTACGCTGCACCCAAACTCCAAAATCCTTAAAGTATACAGAACAAACGCCCTAAAAATGAAAAAACTAACGATATGGACAACCAACATCAGTTTATTGTTCTTGATGTAATGGATGATTCTATTGAGAAATGTATTGCTCATTTACAACTGTCTGTTCTTCATTAATAATTGAATCGCTTTACAAAAATCATTGATGGTTGGATAAAGATAGATAGTTCAGTAAATATGGCAATATATTTTAAAGATGGATTGATACTCTCTCTTGTGGGTTGTTTACCAATATCTAAAAAGAAAATCCTCAATTCCAATTTAGAATTGAGGATTAAATATCGGAGCGTTATGAAAATTTACTTATTGCCTGCTGCTTAATATTGCGGCTCTACTTCTGTCCAATCATATT
>JAGQYH010000348.1 GCA_020436175.1 Bacteroidota bacterium | reverse complement strand
TTCTCTCGTTGACCAAACTCCTGAATAATGTGCCCGTGTCGGCACTCGAACCCGAACGTCCTTAAGAACACATGGCCCTCAACCATGCCTGTCTACCAGTTTCAGCACCCGGGCTTTACTTTCCCTGAGAAGCTCTTTTAATAAAAAAAAGCTCCTCAAATACGGAGCCTTTCTTTTGTGTTTTTGTGATTCAGCTGGGGCTCGAACCCAGGACCCTCTCCTTAAAAGGGAGATGCTCTACCTGCTGAGCTACTGAATCAAAACCAACCTTATTTTTTAAGGTGGTGCAAAGATACAATCCTAATCCTTTTATGCAACGTAAAAATCGGATTTTTACCTTTACTTAATTTTCACTCCTTCCGCCACGAAAGTATATTCCGTTAATGGCTCCGTAATTTTTGCAATTTCCTCTTCAGATTGACCTTCATCTTCTGCATAATGTCGTTGATCTTCAACCGATGTGGTTACAATTTTACCGACACCTTTAACCACTACTGATTTACCGGAAATATCCTTAGGAACAAAAAATCCATAGTCTTTAAAAGTAACTCTAACATCAAGGCCGTCAGCTGCTACTAAAGTCATCCAACAACCCTTCACCTGACAGACATCTTTAATGACGCCTTCCACCACCAGATTCTCCAAAGGTTGATTTTTGTCCAATTCCAATTTCATTTGATCTACAGAAATGCTTTCTTCCCAAACAAAAGTTTCTCCATAAAAAGATTGATCATCGCCTTGTTTTGATCTGTCTTGCTGGCAAGAAGTTGATAATGTAAGTCCCACAAGACCCACGAATAATAGTAATCTCATCATTTGATTTTAATTAAATAAAAGTTTAAAATAAAAAGAAGGGCGCTTCAATTGGTCTCTAATATCCAAATCCATAAACATATTGGAGATGGTCGTACTTAAGGTTGTATTGGTTGTCGCCTTATTAATCAACCAGTTAAACAACCACTTTTGATTGGCCAACGATTGCAATTTAGTGCTTAATTGTAGTTCTTTCCAAAGTTTTCGATAAACATTTGTTTCATACGCTTCAAGCGAGTAAGTGGCATCACTCAATTTGAAAGCCATTGCCTTTGCCGCTTCAATGCCGCTGATCATGGCATTTCCGATACCTTCGCCGGTAAATGGATCAATGAGCGACCCTGCATCGCCTACCAACAAATAATTCTCTCCCGTCAATTTCCTTTTTTTTGACCCAAAGGGCAAACCAAAACCTTTAACATTATCCACTAACTCTGCATCCTTAAATCTTTCTTTTAAAACCGGATGCTGATCGATCAACTCAAACAGTTTCTTTTTAAGGTCAATTTTTCTGCTTTTTACCAGATCACTTCGCAAACCAATTCCAACATTAGCCTGACCATTCGGTAAGGGAAAAACCCAGAAATAGCCCGGAATAAACTCCTTTAGAAAATGTAATTCGATAAAATTATCTTTTTCCAATCCGGTTACATTTTTATAATACGCCCTAATGCCGGCTGCAAAATGCTTTGGCTCTTGCTTAATTCCTGCAATGTGTCTTGCAAACATGGATTGAGCACCATCCGCTATGATCAAGTATTGAGCATCAACCAACAGATCTCCATTTTTGTCAAAACACTTCCACCGTCCATCCACATACTCAAATGCACGTAAGTCGATCTTTTCTTTAAATGTACACTGCTTTTGGGCGATGGCATTCTGCAGCAACATATTGTCAAAATCAATTCTTTTAGAGATAAAACCCGGGGCCTTATCCGCTTTGTCCATATCCGGTTTAAAAGGTACCCGCAACGCATTTCCGTTCGGTGCAATGAAAGTTACTCCCCAAGAATCCAGTGTCGGAATGTTTTGATAGTGATTGATCCCTAAAGTATTTAAAGCATCTACTACTTTCCCACTGCAAGCATCACCACATATTTTATCTCTCGGAAATGCAGCTTTATCCACCATTAAATGGTCAATGCCCTGGTTTGATAACTGAATGCTGGCACTACTCCCACCCGGTCCGGCACCTATAATACATATGTTGGAAATAAAAGGTGGAGTCACTAATTACTGCAATAATAAACGGATGAAAAAATATGGATTACAACAATGGTTTTAATTCAGAAAGCAATTTCTCGGCAGATTGAAAACCGGTTATTCTTTTCACTTCATTGCCGTCAGCATCCACAACAAGTAAAGTTGGAAGCGCATTAACGTTGTACTTTTCGGCAATATCCATTCCCCAAAAATAATCATTGTCCACTTTAAATGAAATAAAGTGCTTGTTCACCAAATCTCCAACCATTTTATTTGAAAAAGTTTCTTTATCCATTTGCTTACATGGCATACACCAAGAGGCAGTAAAATCCAAAAACACCAATTTCCCCTGAGTTTTTGCCTTAGTAACCACATGATCAAAAGTAGTTGAGGTAAATGCTATACCATCACCGGCATGCACCAATTGGAGTCCGCAAAATAGAATAAAAAAATACAGCAGATGTTTCAAAATAGGCGTT